>CAZCXJ010000016.1:38730-38983 GCA_964502585.1 uncultured Candidatus Halobonum sp. | reverse complement strand
GAGGCCCACTCGATGCCAGAAGTGCGCCGGATCGCCTGGGAGTCGGAGGACGTCGACGTCTCTGGGATCGTCTATCACGACCCCGCAATCGATCTCGAGGACGGTCCGCATCCGCTCGTGGTGGCCATCCACGGCGGGCCGATCAGCTATGACGAGCCCGTCTTCTCGTTCGCCCACGCCGCGCTCACCTCCCGTGGGTACGTCGTTTTGCGTCCCAACTATCGGGGCGGGTCCTCGTACGGCCGGGCGTTCG
>CAZCXJ010000016.1:0-38720 GCA_964502585.1 uncultured Candidatus Halobonum sp. | reverse complement strand
TTCGCGGAGGCGCTGCGGAGTCAGTGGGGCACCAAGGAAGTGACTGACATCGCAGCAGGCGTCGCGGACGTCGTCGACCGGGGCTGGGCCGACCCCGACCGCGTGTTCGGGTACGGCTTCTCGTATGGCGGAATCGCCCAGGGGTTCCTGGTGACACAGGAACCGGACCTGTTCACCGCCGCGGCACCCGAACACGGCATCTACGACCTTCGGTCCGCCTACGGAACCGACGACACTCACGTCTGGATGGAGAACGAGTACGGCGTCCCGTGGGAAAACCAGGACGCGATCGACGCTTCCTCGGCGATCACGGACGCCGGAAACATCGAGACGCCCCTGCTCGTCACCGCCGGCCAGGAGGACTGGCGGTGTCCACCCAGCCAGAGCGAGCAACTGTATCTCGCGGCTAAAAAGGAGGGGACCGACGCCCGGCTGGTGCTTTACGAGGACGAACACCACAATATCGGGGCGCCGGACCGGGCGATCCATCGGCTGGAGGAGATTCTCGCATGGTACGAGCGACATGACCCCGCCGTGACTGACGACGAAGCCGGAACGGACCCACACGGACGAGAGGAGGAGACCGAAGGGGGAGCTGAGTAGTCGGACGGAACCGACTCTCGCCTCTGGCAGCCTCGAGCAGAGCGGAAGAACCGCCCGGACCCGCCCATTGTGACCAAGGTTGACCGGCTGGGTTGTGCCGTGTGCACACGGGTCACTACGACTTCATGTTCTTTGGCCGCGTATACAGGGTATGGATACAGAACCTACCGTGAGACAAACGCGTTCCGAGCGGGACGTCTTTGGAACCGCGGGTCGACCGTCGATCGTCCACGCTCGGCTCGCGGCCGCCACCGTGGTCCCCGGATTAATCCTCGTCGGAACCGCCCGGATCGCCGGCATCGAACTGCTTGGAATCCGTCCATACGAACTCGTCGCGACGCCGTACCTCTCCGAGTGGGCCGTGTTCGCTGGGACTGTCCTCGCGGTCCTGGCGGCGGTCGCTGTCGCTGCTCATGTCGGAAGGACCGACGATCCCATCGGTGGCTATCTCCGGATAGCCGGTGCCGGAACTGCTCTGGCGTTGGTCGGGGCAGGGCTGGTCGGACTGACCATGACAGGGACGCTCATGACCGCCGTCCTGTTAGTGGTACTCGTTGCACTCATCGCCCTCATCGTGTCGATGGTAGTCATCGCTGACTTTGCAATTGCGGCCGGGAGTCGCTCTAGGACCCCGTCACTGCCGCGCTAACAGCGTACTCGGGACCTGCGGGCCGGTTCGGACAGTCGCACGGCTGACGCGTCGTGCCGCGACCCCCCGGGTTTATACCCGTCCGCTTCCCGGCCTCGCGTATGCCCATCGAAAAACGTGGGGATGCGCACGTCATTACTCACGCACTCGCCAAGCACACCCTCTCACGGATCCGCGACGTGGAGACCGAGCAGGTCGAGTTCCGGAAGGGGCTGGTTAAGCTCGGCCGGGTCTGTGGCTACGAGATCATTGACGGAGCGATGGAAACCGAATACGTGACGATCCAGACCCCACTAGCGGAGATGACCAGCGAACGCGTGAGAGGGATGGACGACGTGGTTATCATCAACGTCCTTCGAGCGGCCACGCCGTTCGTGGAGGGACTGCTGAAGGCGTTCCCGCGGGCGAAACAGGGGGTCATCTCCGCGGGCCGGAACGAAGAGGCCGGGATGGACGAGGAGGGGACGTTCCCCATCACGATCGACTACACCAAACTCCCCGAGATCCGGTCCCAGGATACCGTTATCGTCGCGGACCCAATGTTGGCCACCGGCTCCACGATGTGTACGGTTCTCGAACACGTTCTCGCGGGCGGGGCGGATCCCGAGGACCTGTTCGTTCTGGCGGCGGTATCCGCCCCTCCGGGTGTCTCGCGTGTTACCGAACGGTTCCCACAGGCCGACCTCCTGACGGTGGCCGTGGACGACGAACTCGACGAAAACGGGTTTATCGTCCCCGGTCTGGGCGACGCCGGGGACCGGGCGTTCCGGACGACCTGAGTTGAACCGGTCTCGGCCGTGTTGTGCCTACTGGCGGACGCCTTCTAGTCCGCCGCCGCTCCCACGCTCGACTCCCTGGCGACGCGTTTCCAGGCGTCCGTCCAGTACCGGAATAGGTTGACCCCCGCTCGCGTGTACATGTCCGCGAGGATCGCCGCGTAAACCGCCATGAGCCCGAGGCCCATAGAGGGCACCGCGATGCTGGCGGGCGCGAGCCCGACCGCGGCGGAGACCGGGCCGGCGAACAGCGTCAGGACGTAGCCGGCCGGCAAGGCCAGCAGCGCGATGGGCAGTCGCACGGCGTACGTTCCGAGCATCCCGCCGTAGAACGGCCATCTGGTATCGCCAGCGCCTCGGAGGCCACCCCGCATCGTGCGGGCGACCGCGAAGGCAGCCACCCCGAGACCGAACACCTGGATGAACGTCACTGTCAGCCCGAAGTCGGAGGCGTCGAACGCTGTCGCGATCGGACCCGCGGCCGCGACGATTCCGCCGGCGATGAGCAACTGTGTGACGAGCGCGATCCGGAGCGTCTGCCAGCCGTAGTCGTCGGCCTCCTCGTCATCCCCCGCACCGATCGCCTGGCCAACCAGCGTCGATGCGGCTGTCGAGTACCCCCACGAGGGCATCAGAGCCAGCAGCATCACCCGTCGGCCGATGGCATAGGCCGCAATCACCTCCGTCCCAAGGACGCCGAGGATGAACAGGAACGGGAACCGACCGAACGTCCGCGAGAGGCGGGTCCCAGCCAGTGGAAGCGAAACCCTGACGAGTTCCGTTGCCAAGTCCCAATCCCACTGTTTGCCTCGGAGCGGGAACCTGACCGAGAACCGGCCCGACAGCAACAGGGCCATGAAGATGACCGCGGCAAGCGTGTTTGCGGCGGTGGTCCCCCAGGCGGCACCCGCGATGCCGAGCTCGGGAGCGCCGAACAGCCCAAAGATCAACAGCGCATTCAACCCGATGTTCGTGGGGAGGGTCAACAGTCGGACGTACATCGGGGTCCGAGTGTCCCCACTGCCTGCCAACGCACGCGCGGCGATCATCGACCAGAATCGAAACGCCACCGAATACATCACGATGCGGAGATAGGTGCCCCCGAGCGCGATCGTCCGCGTGTCGTTCGTCAGAATCCCGACCAGCTCTTCCGCATAAAAGAAGGTGAACACGGTGATCGGGACCGAGACCGCGAGCGCGAGCCACAGGGACTGCTTGATCGCGAAATCAGCTTCGTCGTGGTCCCCGGCTCCCTTCAATCGGGAGACCACGCTGATCGTCCCGGAGGTGAGCGCCAGCGCCAGTCCGAACGGGATGAAGTAGTACTGGAACCCGAGTTCAAGCGCCGCGACCGCTGCGCCCCCGGCGTAGATACTGACCATGAGGAAATCCGCCACTCGGAGCAGGGTCCGCATCCCACCCGTCACCATGACCGGGACCGCGAGGTCGAACGCCTCGCGGCCTTTCTCCCGATCGACGAGTCCAACCCTAGCGAGAGCAGCCGGAAACAGCATCAATGCCGAACGAGCACGCTCGCGGACGGGGACCGCCATCCATCGAAAAGCATGTCTGGCGTAGATAAGACTTTATCGAATCGAAACATCAGCGGGCCGCTTGTGCGACCAGGCGCCGGTGTGTTGCGGCTCCATCGTTGCAACGCAGGACTGGCCCCGCGTAGCGGACCCGTGCGACGGCGGATCGAGCCAGTGAGTTCAGGTTTCGGACCGCCTGACCCGAACACTACCATCCTCGGTCACGCCGATGAGAAGTGGAGATTGAACCTGCCGGTTGCCGACCGCGTCCCCGGCACCTTCGCTGATCAACTTCATCAAATCGGGAGCAGAGTGGTCGACTTTCACTCCCACCGTATCGGCGGCATCGTACACCTGTTCGGGAACGTCGTACAGCGAGGCTCCGGCCTCGACTTCGATCCGGACGGGAGCCGAGAGCGCTTCGGCTACCGCGACCGTCTCGTGGGCCCGTTCGACGTTGTCCCGAGCGCTGGATTCGATCCCGGAGATGTTCGCCCGCGATGTCCCGAGGCGAGCAGCGATGTCGGCCTGCCGGAGTCCCCGTTCTCGGAGGGCGAGAACGACGGCCTGTCGTCTGGTCAGGACGGTCCGGTCCGGGTCGAACCCAGCTTGAGCCAGCAGGGCGTCGACGTCGATCCGATCACCGGGCTGCTCGTCCGCCGTCCCTGTCTGCTCAGTGTCGGCCATACAGAGGGCTCAACCGGCCGGCACAAAAATGATAGTCCGGACTGTCCGCGGTCCGAGCGGAGGCGAAAGGCTGGCTAGGATCCCCAGAAGTTGTCCCGCGATCCCAGCCGTTCGCGTCGCTCCTCCCGGTCCTCCTCCTGGTCAGCCGAGTCTGCACCCTCGTCAGGCGAGTCGTGCTCCTCAGCGGTGTCGGAATCGTCTTCCATCGGGAGCCGTTCGACGATCTCCTTTGCCGTCGCGTGGTTCTGTTTCACGCGGTCGATCCGCACACGGGCGCGAGCCGGAGGCAGAAGCCCGTCGACGAGGACGATGAATCCGTCTTCGGTCCGTCCGACTCCGGCACCGCTCTCGTGGATGTCATCGATCTCCAGTTCAACTTCTTCACCCGGTTTGACAGGTTGGGATTTGAGATCCGAGATGGGCATGTCATAACTGTTGCACCACTCGGCGCCGCCACGGTCGCCGTAGTGCTGACATCCCATCCCCTGAATCCGCTCGGAAAACCGGGGACACTCGTCGGCCAATGGACAGTCCGCCATGCGGGCTGGTAGGCGGGGCGGCGGACAAAACCCTTCCGTCTCGCCGGACCCCCGGTCGCGGACACCAATCCGGCCGTACGAAGGGTCACGACAACGTTTTCGCTCGGAGCCACAAAGCGTCATCGTGAACCGGTATGCCCCGGAACTCGCCCTCCTGACGGGGGGTGTTCTCGCCGGATCGTTCGCCGTCTTCGGGGTGTGGACCACCGGGGATCTTCCTCGAACGGTGCTCGTTAGCGCAGGGCTACTCTATCCGTTCGCAGCCTACGCGGTATATCGCGACACCGACCCCGCGACTGCGGTTCCACCGCGTGCGGTCTTCAGCATCGCGATTCTGGTCGGGGTCGCGGTCTTTGTGGACATCACGCTAGGCCTTTCCCCTGGAGCCCGCGACTTCGGAGGGCCGGGAATGCCGGCCGCGTTGACCGGACTCGGATTGGCCTTGGTCGTCGTGCTCCCGGTGGCTGCCTATCAGGTCAGCTACGGATCTCCCCTCCTGCCGGGTCAGGTACCGACGTTCGTGGCAGCCGGGATCGTGGCGGGGGGCCTGCTCCCGCTTGTTGGGCTTTTGGTGGGAAACCCGCTCTATGGGGCCGTTGATGGGCTTCTGGTGGGACTGGCCGCTGGGATCACAGGACTCGCCCGCGGGTTCGATCCCGAGCCTCGACAGACGCTACGGGGAGTCGGTGCAGGCGTCCTGGCAGCGTTCCTAGTCCTTGTTGGGGGGATACTGGCCGGCGGGCGTCCGGGACCGGCCGTGTTTGCGGCGACGGCCTATCTCCTCGGGCCAGCCCTGTTTCATGCCCTTACCGCCGACACCGCGGCCTTCGAGTAACCCCCGGCAGCGGGGACTGTCAGGACGGCCGAGGGGAGGTCAAACCCACCGACTCTCGCGGGTTTTATACCTTCGCGCCGTGCACCCCCGGACGTTATGGGACAAACTATCACGGAAAAGATCCTCGATGACCATCTAGTCGAGGGTGAACTCGAACCCGGGGAGGAAATCGGGATCGAGATCGACCAAGTGCTGACACAGGACACGACGGGGACGATGGTCTGGCTCCAGTTCGAAGCGTTGGAGATGGACGAAGTCCAGACCGAACTCGCAGCCCAGTACTGTGACCACCAAACCTACCAGTTCGATTTTAAGAACACTGACGACCACCGATTCCTCCGGTCGGCTGCCGGGACCTACGGCGCCTACTACTCCCGGCCGGGAAACGGGATCTGTCATCAGGTCCACAAGGAGAACTTCGCGGCGCCGGGCAAGACACTCCTCGGTTCCGACTCCCATACCCCCACGCCCGGAGGGCTAGGCCAGCTTGCGATCGGTGCTGGGGGGCTTGATATCGCCGTCGCGATGGGGGGCGGAGCCTACTACGTGGAGATGCCGGAGATCGTGAACGTCCACCTAACCGGCGAACTCCCCGAGTGGGCGACCGCGAAGGACATCATCCTCGAACTCCTCCGGCGGTTGACGGTCAAAGGCGGAGTCGGCAAAGTCCTGGAGTACACCGGACCGGGCGTCGAGACGCTAACGGTTCCCGAACGAACCACCATCACGAACATGGGGACCGAACTCGGAGCGACGTCCTCCATCTTCCCCACGGACGAACTGACTCGGGATTGGATGGCACGGTTCGACCGCGAGGACGAGTTCGTCGAGCTCGAGCCCGACGAGGACGCGGAATACGCCGACACGATCGAACTCAACCTCTCGGAAATCGAGCCGCTGATCGCGAAGCCGTCGATGCCAGACAACGTCGTGCCCGTTCGGGAGGTTGCCGGGGAATCCATCGACCAAGTCATCATCGGATCGTGTACGAACGGGGCCTATGAGGATATCCTCCCGGCGGCGAAGATGCTTGAGGGACGCGAGATCGACCGTCGGACGGAGATGATCATCGCTCCCGGGTCGAAACAGGCGAGTGAACTCCTCGCTCGGGAGGGGTGGACCGCGGAACTGATGGCTGCCGGTGTCAACTTCTCCGAGGCAACCTGCGGTGCGTGTATCGGCATCGGACACGTTCCGGCCTCGGACTCTGTCTCGCTACGGACGTTCAACCGGAATTTCGAAGGCCGGTCGGGGATCGAGGACGACTCCGTCTATCTCTGTTCACCCGAAGTTGCCACGGCGTCGGCGATCAAAGGCGAGATTGTCGACCCCCGTGATCTCGCTGGGGAGCTCGAGGACCTCGAGGACCCCGGCTTCGAGATGGGAGACGGGTACAGCGCAGGCTACGGAGAAGGCGATCCGGACATCATCGCCCCCGACGAGGCGGTCGACGACGACCTCATCAAGGGCCCCAATATCGGGGACGTGCCGCTGAAGGATCCGCTGGACCCTGAGATCGGTGGGCCGGTCCTCCTGAAGATGCCCGACAACATCACGACCGACCACATCATTCCGGCGACGGCGGATATCCTGAAGTACCGTTCGAACATCTCCAAGTTGTCGGAGTTCACGCTCTCGAGGGTCGACGAAACCTTCGCCGAACGGGCTCGGGAGGCAGACGGGGGCGTTCTGGTCGCCGGAGAAAACTACGGGCAAGGCTCCTCACGCGAACACGCAGCCCTCTGTCCGATGTATCTCGGGGTCGAAGCCGTTCTCGCACCGTCGTTCGCCCGAATCCACAAGGCGAACCTGTTCAACTTCGGACTGCTCCCGCTTGAGATCGACGCCGAAACCTACGACCGAATCGAGCAAGGCGATCACGTCGAACTCGTCGATAACGTCGGTGAGGCAGTTCGCACGGGACAGGAGTCGTTCACCGTCCGGGTCAACGACGAATGGGAAACGACGGCACATCTCGATGCGTCCGAACGGGAGCGCCGGTTCCTCGCTGCTGGCGGCAAGCTCTCCTGGACGAAACAACAGCACCAGGAAGGACCCGGTGGACCGACCCCCGCGGACGACTGACGATCATACCATTCTCCCCGGCGTGAACGCCGGGGTTCTCTCGGTGAATCAAGATAGCAGGTCCCGGACCAGGTCCGAAACCCGAGTACGGCGGGTCGCCTGGGGGCAATACCCAAGCGGATGGGAACATCGGCCGTCGGGCTTATACTGGCGAGCGACCAATCGTCAGTAGTCGGATGACGACCCCGCCCAATACCGAAGGGCCGACACAATCCCTGGGGGAGGATAGCGAAGCGGTCGAGATCCGGGCGGTCGAACGGGCGGATTTGCTTTCGGTGTTCCGAATCGAGAAAGCGGTCTTCCCTCAGCCGTGGCCCTTCGCGGCGTTCGAACGGTTGCTGGATGCCCCAGCGTTTCTGGTCGGCGAACGAACGACGCCCACGACGGACGGACCGGGTACGGTCGTCGGCTACATCGTCGGTGACGTGATGCCAAACGGAGGGCGAGATATCGGCCACGTCAAGGATTTGGCGGTTCGTCCGAGCGAACAGGGACAGGGGATTGGCCGCCGACTCCTGCAGGCCGGACTGGCCCGGATGCGGGCCGCTGGCGCGCACGTGGTCAAACTCGAGGTGCGCGAATCAAACGACGCAGCACGATCCCTCTACGAGTCGGTCGGGTTCGAAGTCGCGCGTCGGTCCCCGCGGTATTACGATGACGGCGAAGCGGCCCTAGTCATGCTGATCGATGTCGTCGAATGGAGTATGAAGCAGGAGTCAGCCGTACAGTGAGATGGGCCGGGCGGACCGAGAGCGGGCTGGCGGGTGGCGACAGACACCCGGCTTCCCCGAAGCAGGACCACCCGGGAATCCGCTCATCGGGCAGGTCCCTCGAGGGGAACCCGGATGGGTAGGTCGGACCCTCAATATCGACGTACCGGCAAGACAGTCGCAGGCGGCAAAGCTAGTTCAGTCAGCATCCGTCACCTGAACGGTTCGGTTAGACCGGACCGGGGGGAGAGGGAGGTCTGGAAAAACGACTTCCACGGAGTACCGAACCTCCTCGGCGTCCGGTGGTCCGAACACGCCGACGGGGACGGTGGTTTCATCGGCAAGATAACACGTCTTGGCATGCATTTCAACCGCGTTGGCGGTGACCCGTAACCCTGCGCGTGCCCCGCCAGCCACGTTGCGGACTCGGATTTCATGGAGGGCGTTCCCCTTCCTCCGGATATTTGTCGGGAATGAGCCCCATTCGACAACGATTCTGGGACAGTCGGTTGCGTGGTCCACGACCCGTTCCGCGACACCCTCAGTAAGACCGGCTCGAACCAATCCGTCCGCGCCCGCCTCGACAACGTCCGCTGGTGTCTCGATGCCGCCGGTCGCCAGCGTTCCTGCCCGTTCCGACCCGATGCCGTCGATCGCGGTCAACCCGACAGCTGTGTCACCGACCCCGTGTTCGACGCGCGCTTCAACCCGACACGCCAAGTTGGCCGCGCGGGGACCGGCGAATGCGTCCAGGAACTCCCGGCAGGCGGACAGCAACCTGAGCGCGTTCTGCCGGATGACCCATGCATCCGACCGGAGGGCCGGTGGGGTGGCATCGGTCATGGCTCCGTGGAGGACTGCCAGAACCTTGCGGTTGCCGTCCTCCAGCCCGGAATAAGAGTTCCCAGCTTCCGTCGTCAGGACGGCGTCGATCGCCTCCGTTTCGTCAGTGCGTGCAGTGACCGAGTCGAATTCGGCGGCCGTCGCGACCGCCCGAAGGACGTCCTCGACGCCGATGGTCTCACTGCCTGCAAGCTCTCGGAACTGCTCGGCCGTCGCCAGCCGGAGGTAGTACTTCGACGCGAGTCGGCCCAGCGCCGTCCCCTCGACTCCGAGATCAGCATCGGTCTCGACGAATCCCCGCTCAACGAGCCCCTCGAGCGTCTGGCGCATCCGGTCCCGGAGGTCCGCATATCCGTACGCCTCGGGATCGGATTGTGCACGTACGTAGTAGAACGTCGTCTCCAGCCAGTCCATCACGTCGTCGAGATCACGAACAGTACCCAGCGCGATTTCGGCGTTGAGATGCGCGTCGAGGTCGTCAGCGAGCCGGGACTCGATCGCCGGGCCCTTCCGAAGCAGCCGGCGGTACTTGTCGGCGTCATCACAGTCACAGA
Organism: uncultured Candidatus Halobonum sp.; assembly: GCA_964502585.1. Classification (GTDB taxonomy): domain Archaea; phylum Halobacteriota; class Halobacteria; order Halobacteriales; family Haloferacaceae; genus CAZCXJ01. The sequence continues at coordinate 28,907 of CAZCXJ010000016.1, read as the reverse complement.
TAACCCATCCGTATCCGACATCGTCGTAACCCGGCCGCCCGGCCCGGCCGAGCATCTGAATGACGTCCAGCGGGGCGATGTCGGTTTCGCCCTCCAGCGGATCGTGGTACTTCGTGTCTCGGATGACGACACAGCGTGCAGGGAGGTTGACGCCCCATGCGAGCGTCGAAGTCGAGAACAGGAGGTCGATGGTACCGTCGCGGAACCAATTTTCGACCCGTTCACGGTCGTCTTTGCCGAGTCCGGCGTGGTGAAACCCGACACCGTCGAGTACCGACTGTCGAAGCGTGTCATTCGAAAGCCGTTCGGCCTGGGTATGAAACTCGTATTCCCCGCGAACCCCTATCGGGACGTCCCGGGAGGCGAGTTCGTCGCGGGCTGTCCGTGCGGCCTGGACGGTATCCGCACGCGAGGCCACGAAGACGAGCGCCTGGCCGTCATCCCGTAGGTGCTGTTCGACGACGTCCAGCGCACGGTAGAGCCGCCGATACTTGTCCGCGAAGGCGTTTTCGCCGTGCTCGTACGTTTCCACCCCCGTCCGGAGGTCCACCGGGCGATACTCATCATCGAACTCGAACGTCGCTTCCGGGGGTGCGTCCAGCCACTCGGCGACGTCCTGGATGTTGGGGATCGTCGCCGAGATAGCGACGATTCGCGGATCGCACAACCTCCGAAGTCGGGAGACAGTCACTTCCAGCACGCTTCCACGGCGCTCGGAGTCGAGGAGATGCACTTCATCGATGACACAACAATCAACGTTCGTGATGAACTCGTAGCGTGCGGAGTCGTACTTCCGGGTCGCGGAATCGGCCTTCTCAGGGGTCATCACGAGGATGTCGGCTCGCTCAGCTCGTTTGGGAGTCAGGTCCCGCTCACCGGTCACGACATACACCGAGTATCCGAGGTCCTCGAACCGCTCCCATTCACGTTCTTTCTCGGTGGTCAACGCGCGCAACGGTGCAAGGAAGAGCGCAGTTCCCCCGGTCCGAAGAGTCCGGCAGATGGCCAGTTCCGCGAGCGCGGTCTTGCCCGAGGCAGTCGGCGCACTTGCCACCACGTTCGCGTCAGAGTTGAGGATTGCCGGCAACGCCTCACGCTGCATTCGATTAAACTCCTCGAACCCAAACGCGTCCGCGAACTCCGGAACTGTATCAGCGACCTTCATGTGTCTCACGTGGACGACGCATCTCGTTTTGACCCCGGGCGCTTTCGGGCAAAAGCCCTTGCCTTCGTCCGGGGACACAGAGCACCGCGGAACCGGCCGCGAGCCAGCGGGATCCCCGAACGCCTTTTATTTACCACTCGCTTAGCTCAGGCCGGCAGGGAGAGCCCGACCCCCGTGCCCGCGACATGGTGAGCGGGCATGAGGAAAGTCCCCCCACCGCGCGGGCGGGCGACCGGGTGCAAGCCCGGGCTCGGAGACGAGGGGCTCTGGAACAGAAACGACACCACCCGGCCTCACCGATGAGGCGTGCGAATCCTGCGCGACCAACGGGGGAATCCCCGGAGCGAAGCGCTGGAGAGCTAACCCGCCGAGGGACCGAGGGCGAGCACCCACGCGAAACTCCGCTCCAGGATGGACGTGGCGAACTCGCCCTCACACGGCCGGGAACGGATGGAACGACCAACCTCGCCGGTGCAAGCCCGCGCCGACGGTCGGCCCTGCCGGCCCGATGGTAGTCCGGCACATGGCGCGGGTGCTTAGCTGAATGTCGGGAGAAACAGAAGGGGGCTTACTCCTCCCAGCCGTCCATCACGTCGAGCATCGACTCCATCGATTCTGGGCAGCCGAACCCGCAATGGTGGAAGACGGAAAGTCGAGTATATCATCGTTTGTGCTGTGAGACCTCCTCAGACTGGCGGGCGAACGAGAGAATGAAAAGGGCCGGGCTCCAAAGACCACCGTGGACACCCGAGAACTCAGGAACGCCCTCCAACGCGAGTTTGGCGGGAGCGATGCGGCTTTGCGCGTCGTCGTTCGGCAGGCGCGCGACCTGGCAGATGCGGGGAAACCGAGACGGGATCGTGGTCATGAGCTGTCGGTTGACGACATCGTTCGGAACCTCTCCGAAGCCCCCAATGACGAACTTGTCGAGCGATGGAACTGGTGGATGGGGTCGCTAGAAACCGCCTACGGCGGGTACGAGCGGTTCACGGTCCGGTTCGTGGAAGACGGGCCCGATGTCAATGCCTGATTCATCGGGATGCCTGTCACCCTGCCGTAGAGGACTGAAGCCTTTATCGGGGACGACGCGAGAGGGAGAGATATGAGTACGGCGACGAAGGTCGTCCTGGGCGTAGTGGGAGTCTCGGCGTTCCTCTCGGTCGCGATCATCGCCCTGTTGGCGTTCGGTTGAAGCACCGCCGATCCCGCCGTGCAGGACTGGGAGATCTTGGGACAGTCCTGCTGGGAGGCACCATTCGCCCGCGAAAGGGGAAGTCTTGAATCAACTGCGAGCCCGGACTACCTCAGGACGGTCGGAAGTAGGCCAAGGGCTGGCGTCCGTCGAACCCGATAATCAGACAGCGAACGGAACGGCACGCTCTATTCCGGGACCGACAGGCTGGACGTGACCGCGGTTCCAGGCTGTGGGACGGGCCGGACCTTTCCTGTTATCGCCACAATGACGGCGACTGGATCAGGCGGCGGATGACGTCTGGCGAGGAACGACGGGCTACGGCCATCAGTCGATGTCGACCGTGACGATTCCGTCTTCGTCGAGATCAACAACCACGTCGAACAGTTCGCGGAACCGCTCCAAGACGTCCGGGTCGTGGACCTCCTTCGAAAGATGGAACAGACCCACGGCATCATGATCGGCGAGCAGACTCAGGAACGAGACCGTCGCCTCGTAGACCTGTTCCTCGTCAGCGTAGTAGGCCATCTCCGTGAGCGAGTCGACGCTGATGCGGCGCTTCCCTTCCGTGGAATCAAGGAACCGATCGGTCTGAGTGAGAATGCCCTCGAGATCATCCGGCGCGGCGACGTAATGATACCGATCGGACGCTCGGCGCGTATACCCGCGGTCTACGGAAACCGTATCGAGGATTTCCGCCTTCGACGGGTCAAGATCGTAGTGGTCGAGCTTCTGTTCAACCTCACGTGCGGTAGTCCGGGTCGAGACGACCAGGAACCGATCAGTATCCGCCCGAAGGAAGTCGGTGTCGATACGGTCAGTCTCGCCGATACTCGGGTGCAACAGGAGCACGCCCGTCCCCCCCGATACCGTCGTTTCCGTCTCCCCGATGGCGAGCGTATAATCCATACCGATGCGTGGGAACGACGCCGACTTAATTGTTCAGTCACGCGACTTTCACACCTGTCGAGTACCGGGAGCGGGCAGCGCCCCCAAGTATCCGGGCCGAACGTGGGGTCTCGACCAGACGCGGATGTGCCGCTCGACTCGAGAAATCGGGAACTGGACGCGACCGCGTATCCGGGACCGTTTGGGAACCTATCGACGATTCAGTTGGCAGACGGCGAATCAGTAGCCAGGTCCCGAACATCCCAAAGAGAACTGAACTCGTGGGAGTGAACAGCGTTTTATCGGTTCACGCTGTTTGCGAGGGTATGCAGATGGCAACGGACCGGTCCGTCACGATGTCGGCGGCCGTGAAGCAATCGACCTTCCGGGTCGGACACGGGCACCGTCGGCAGAGGGGGGCATAGATGCGAGTCGTTGCGAAGTTCGGTGGGACGTCGCTCGGCAATGGAGAACGGGTCGACCGGGCCGCAGACTCCATTGCGGAAGCCGTTCGAGAGGGCCACGAGGTTGCAGTCGTCGCCTCTGCGATGGGTTCGACGACAGACTACCTGTTGGATGCGATCGAATTCGACGCCGACGAGGCCGACCGTGCCGAGATCGTCTCGATGGGTGAACGAACCTCTGTTCGGATGTTGAAGGCCGCACTGGCCGCACGGGGAGTGGAAGCTGTCTTTCTTGAGCCTGGGGACGAGCGGTGGCCCGTGATCACGGACGACCGGGGCGAGGTGAACGTCGAGGAGACTCGGGAACGGGCCGCCGCACTCGCTGGAGAGTTGGCCGGCGTCGTACCAGTGATAACCGGGTTCCTCGCACAGACGGTCGACGGCCGAGTGACGACGCTCGGTCGCGGCGGGTCGGACACGACGGCGGTAATGCTGGGTCGTTATATGGACGCCGACCAAGTCGTCATTGTCACTGACGTCGAAGGAGTAATGACCGGAGACCCGCAGGTGGTTGAAGGGGCACGCAACGTAGCTCGGATCACGGTCGACGAACTCCGGAACCTCTCGTTCCGGGGGGCTGAAGTGGTCGCCCCGTCCGCGCTGTCGTACAAGAACGAGGACCTCGACGTTCGCGTGATCCACTACCAGCACGAGGACCTGTTGAGAGGCGGGACCCGTGTCGAAGGGCGATTCGAGAACCTCACCGACCTCCGAGAGACTCCCCTCGCCTGTCTCACAGTTGCGGGGCGGGCCATTCGGAACCGACCGGGGGTGCTCGCAGACCTCTCGACGGCGCTGTACGAGGGGGAAGTCAATATCGACGCGGTCGCGTCCGGGATGGACTCGGTGACGTTTTACGTGGATCACACGGTTGCCGAGGACGCCGAAGCCATCCTCCATGACGAGGTCGTCTCCGGGGAGACTCTCTCGTCAGTGACTGTCGAGGAACAGATTGCGGTCGTGCGGGTTCTCGGAGGGGACCTGCCTCGTCAATCGGGCGTGCTTGCAAGCATCATCGGTCCCATTGCCGACGCGGGAATCACGATCCACGAACTCATCACCTCTGCAACCTCCGTCGCAGTGTTCGTCGACTGGGACGACCGGGAACGAACGCTCGACATCGTCCAAAACGAGTTTTGAGCCCTGAGCGGGGTTAGCGTCCCTCGTACAGTCGGCTCGCGATCCGAGCCGGGAGTCCCGCCTCGCGGACCGCGTCGGCGACTGCGTCGATGTCGTACGCCACGCGACGATTGTCGACGGCTCCGGCAGGGAGGTCAACGACTGCACAGGCAGCCCGTGGGTCGCCGTCCCGCGGCTGACCGACGCTCCCCGGGTTCAGGACGGTCCCCGACTCGTAGGTCTCGTGATGCTGGACGTGAGTGTGACCCATCACGAGCACGTCCGGATCGCCGGCGCGTGAGAGAAGGCTGGGGCCGAACTCCTCGGGATACGTGTACTGGTCCGGATCATCGGGATGTCCGTGGACGATCCTGACACGTCCGTCAGCAACCGAGGTCTCGGACGGAAGGTTCGCCAACCAGTCGAGGGCACCCGCGTCCAAGTGCTCGCGTGCGTGCTCGACGCCGGCAGCCGCGAGCCGGTTGAACCGAAAGGCCGTACCCGAAGCGACTGCACGGTCGTGATTACCGGCCACGGTGGAGATCTCACGATCGCGGACGATATCGATACAGTCGGCCGGCCAGGGGTTGTAGCCGACGACATCCCCGGCGCAAACGAGAGCATCAACCGTCGGCATGTCTTCGAGAACGGTCTCGAGCGCGACCCGGTTTCCGTGGATGTCAGAGACGATACCTAGTCGCATACCGGTGCTATCGGCCTCTCGTGCTAAGAGCTTCCCCCGCAGGGTGATGTGGAGACGAACGGCGGTCGCTTACGAATCCGGTTCGTTGAGGATTGCTGAGTCGACTTCGGTAGTGACCTCAACTCCCACGGCACAGATCGGGTGTTCGAACCGAAGGTGGTACGCGGCCCGCGCAGCCTCGGGTGCGGTCTCGGCCTCGAGACTGAACGGCTCCGGGTCGTCGTGTTCGTACGTCGCGACCAGCGTCTGCTCGTCAACCCGCCGGACTACCAGCGCGTCCTCACGAACGATCCCGATCGTCGCGGTGTCGGCGGCCACGACCGCCGCGATTCGAGGCGTATCGTAATCGTCTTTCTCGTAATCAAGCGTGAGCAGCGCAGCGGCGAGCGCGTCCCGGGCGGGATATCCGAGGGCGAGCTTCTCCGTGACCGGATCGACATGGGAACCGTTTCCCAACACAGCGCGTGGGCCACTAGTCGGGCCGGCATCAGCATCGATCATACGAAGACAGTTGTACGACACGTACGGATTGTCACTCGGGTCAGCAGCGGCCGTCGGGACGACAGTGACGGTCCCGTTGTGGGCAACCGCCTTGCGGTTCGGGAACGAACGGGAGGAAACCCGATACGCCCCCAAGCCGGGGCCTGCTATGAGGAAGCGACCAACGTACATGTCCATCGAATCCGCCGGACCGCAGATGAGCGTACCGATTCCCTGGTTGGAACACGTGAAAACGACAGCGTTTAGTGGCACAGCAGCGTTCCTTCTGGCGCAGTCCATTGGGGTAGTGGCCAATCCTGCGAGCTTCTGGGGCTCGCGACCCTGGTTCGAATCCAGGATGGACTATGACTCCCGAAGGCCGAATCCGTACATTCGTAAGTAGTCGCGTGGTCTCACAACCGGCGGGGCCCCACGACGAAGGCATCTTTTGACCGTCCATTCGCGTCCGGGAGGTGATTGTGTCAAATTTCGTATATATCCGGCCCTGTGTAAATCGCAAACGATGACAGGGTTCAGCAGCCGTTCCGGATACAGTGGTGGATCATATACCGGCGGGCTGGCGAGGATGGGACAAGGGGATCTCGGCTATACACGCGCCCTGAGAGGGCTGTATGGTGCTCCTGTGGGGAACAGCGATGCTGAAAACAACTGGATGTTGATTTAATTCGTGGTGTATGGTACCAGATAGCGGGAACTATGGAACCAGCTTTTCAAGATGAATTATCGATACATCGAATCATGTCTATCGGCGAGATCAGACAATCCGGCGCGGAACATATGGGCGAAAAGGAGATCGAACAGTTCCTCCGGCAGCAAGGCGTAGGTGTGTTAGCGTTGCCCGGTCGGGATGTGCCGTATGTTCTCCCCATTTCGTTCGGTTACGACGGCGGTTCTCGCCTCTATTTCATCTACCTTCTCTTCGGACCACAGAGCAAAAAGGAGGAATTGAGTGAAAGAGCCGACCGGGCTCGATTTCTCGTGTACTCCGCAGAGTCCATGCACGAGTGGCGGAGCGTTCTCCTGACTGGGGAATTCAAGCAAGTTCCCCAGGAAGAGTGGAACGAACTCCAGACAGCAATGGAAAACGCCTGGCATCCTGAGTTGTTCTCCGCTGCCACTCCCATGCGGGGCATAAAAGGATATCAGTTCAGGATAACTGATCAGACGAGTCTCAAACACGCAAACGAAGACAGCCGTGGGTGAGTCTCCTGTCCTTTGCTGATGGCTGCACGACAACGCTGTTACAGGGTACTCGGATATCTCAGTCGGTCACGTCATCTCTGTCGACTACATCATCTCGATCCAACACGCGCATTCTGATGGTATTGTGGTAGGTCCTTCAGCACGTGCCGGGTGCGGAGCGCGTGTCTCCGTTCAGGCGTCAGTCGCACGAACCGTCAGCACTGGTACATCCGCGAATCTGACGACTTTTTCCGCGACGCTTCCGATGACGTATCGATCGATCCCGGAGCGACCGTGTGTGCTCATCACGATCATGTCGACTCCGACGTCGTCGACGTACTCGAGGATCGTTTCGTACGGAGAGCCGACACGGACAGCAGTCCGCGTTTCGACGTCCTCGAATTGAGCGGCGACCTGGTCGACGATTTCGGCGGCTTCCGATTCAAGATCCTCAATATCTACGTCTCCCCGGGTCCCGATCATTCCGGGCTCGTCGCCTGTTGGTGTGCCGACCATTCCTGGAGCATCCCCCATGTCAATATCACCCGCCAGCCCGATTCCCGCGTGTTCGATGTCGACCACGTAGAGAATGTGGACGGTCGCGTCGTGTCGCTCGGCCTGGTTGCGCGCATGGTCGAGTGCCACCTGTGCGGTTGAGCTCCCGTCTGTCGGATAGAGAATCGCGTCGTACATGGGTATCACTAAGTCTTCGATTTAGTGTGAGGAGGCGCCTCATCCTAAAGGCATAGTCCTCTTCCCAAGTAGTTGGAACCCGGTGGTCGACCGTGGGAACCGCACGTGGGAGAGGAGAGTCCTGTCTGAGATCAACGCCCCCGTCACTGGTGAGGCCAACCTCTGATCCCGCAGGTCCTTCCGGGCCTGGCAGGACGCTGTTACGGCCGTCATGCTGAGTTCGGTTCTCAACTCAGCACGGCGGCCAGAACCCAGCACCACCCGAGGCACGTCGTCTCAGTCCCGGTCACAGGATAAACGGCCTCGTCAGGGGCCTTGGTTCCGAGGGCCTACGGTCCTCTCACCCGTTTTATCAACACGGGTCTCGCCTTCAAAAAGGAACGCGTCTTACGTGTACTCCACCTTGTAAGAACGCGTGCACCACACCAGCACTCAGGAATTGGTCACGGTAGTTCCAAACTACCGCCGGTTCTACACCGAATCGACCCGCCACCGGACCGCAACTTCGTTCGGGTCGAATCCACTATGACACACGAAGCAATAGTCGTCGATACGTACCTGACCACACCACGGGTAAGGGGATTTCGTCTGCGGGTGCCTGGCCACGAGTTCGACTACAAGCCGGGGCAACACACGACGGTCCGATTCGAATCTGGTGGCGAGCAAATCGTGCGGCCATATACGCCGACCAACCTGCCTGGAAGCGATCAACTGGCGTTGACAATCAAACGTTACAATGACGGGTTAGCGTCGTCGTATATGCATCAGAAGCGAGCCGGAGATACCGTTCGGATCGGTCCGATCGAGGGCGCGCTGTCGCTCGCCGACCCGGATCAGGACGTCGCGTTTCTCGCATCCGGGACGGGACTTACCCCGATGATGGCGATGCTCCGGCAGTATCTGCACGAGGGATCCGGGCATGCGCACCTGGTTCTCGGCGAAAAACGGGAGGAGACCATCATCCACCGAGAGACGCTCAACGAACTGGCGGCGAACAATCCAACCCTCGACGTCACGTTCGTTCTTTCTGATCCTAACTGGGAGTGGACCGGCCGGGCCGGATACGCCCAGGAGCACCTGGAGGAACTGTTCGACGCGTTTACCGAGCGGGACTTCTACGTCTGTGGCGTCCCCCCGATGGTGGTTCAGACGAAAGAGCGCCTGGCAGACTTGGGCGCCCCCGACGAGCGGGTTTATAGTGAGGGATGGGAGGACAGCGTCGTCGCGGACGACTAATCGACCCTCTACTTCCAGATTCGAGCCGGGTCACACCTTCACATCCGGATGACATACCTCGGGACCCGTGTCGTCCGATGTCCGGAATTTATCTGGGTGGCTAGGACGGACACGGTCGGCGACAGTGCTGAATCCGCACCCCGTATTTAGCCCAATGGCTGGCACACCTCGTCGCCTGGCTATTCCTACCACTTGAAAACAGCTTCACGCACAGCATCCGCAGTGCGCCAGGAAGTCGCGGTGCCGTCGAGGGGAGACGTGAGGCAATGGCGACACCAGTCCCGCCCTTGATGCTGAGGACAGTGCTAATTCCTGTCCCGAGTGAGAGAAAGACACCGGCTACGAGGACGCGAAGAAATCCGCCGCAAGGACACCGAAGGCGCCGGGCAGCCGTCGTCACTTCGGAGATGTTCCCTGGTTGGCACCCCAGGCGACGGACGTGGCTGCGAAGGCACCAGCGACCACGTCGACAAGGGATGCCGGTCAGCAGCTAGAATTCGAATCTGGATTGGAGAGGTTTCGTAACATCCGCCCGGATGATGAGGAACGCCACAAGGCCGGCCGCGAGCGTGAGCCCGAGGAGTCGAAAATTCGTGTGAACTAGCCTCTGAACGCCTTGATCGGAAATATGGCTAGCTGCTGGTTCCGAGCGGATGGGATGGTCCCCCGTAGCCCTCGGTAGAGGGGGTGTGAAGTCCGTCCAGATTGCGGGTGTCGGGTTTCTCTTCCGCTTGGTTGGGAGGAAGACACCTAGTCATCCCTAGCCGAGCCGGATGCCACGTGATTCCCGATGCTGCCTACGGCTGAATCGGTGTGTCTGTCCCCGCCGGCGAGGTGCGTGTGAGAGAATGCCGTCGGGTATTTCAGTCCGTAGCCGACAGCGCGATCCATCCCGACGTGCGCCGCCCAGACAAGGGCGATCCAGACGAGCGGCATCGCTCCCGCGACAAAGCCAATCCCGCCAAGTGCGACCGGAGCGACGTAGGTGTGAAAGGCATTATACAGGGAACTCCCGGCGCGGGGGCCAAGGAGGTAGCCCAGCATCGAAACGTCGGGGGCAAGCGCAAGGACCACAAACAGCCACAGAGGGGCCCCGAGCGTGAAGTACGCCGCGGTCGCAGCGCCGAAGAGAGTCAGCCCCTCGAGCCGAAGAATGGTTTTCGGGTTCATACGAACGAAACGCTTGCTGAGGGAATAACTGTAGTGTGAGCACTGATATGTCGGGTCACAGAGTCAGTCGGAGGACCGCGTGGGTCGGTTCACTCGAGACTCGCGGGGACCCACACCGATTTTAATATCTGGGCACATTTCATATCTGACTCGGTTACAGTCAACGGAGCGTTCAGAAAATGGAAGACAGACCCAGCATCCTGATGCCGATCAGGGTTCTCGAAGGAGAATCAATTCCAGAGGGTGTTCCGAAGCTTCTCACGAACGCACACGTCATCCTGCTTGGCTACCACGTTGTGCCAGACCAGACCGCGACCAATCAGGCGCGACACCAGTTCGAGGATCAAGCTCTCCGCCGGCTCAGCGATTTCACGACGATTCTCGAACATGCGGGTGCAACAGTCGAATCGCAGCTCGTATTCACCCATGATGGGCAGACGACTATCGATCGGATATCGGCCGAACACGACTGCCTCGCGGTGCTGATTCCAAATGCAACGAGGCCAATTGAGAACGTACTCGTCGCAATCCGCGGCACCGCTGGCGTCGATCGGTTTGGCCGCTTGGTTTCAGGACTGTTCGCGACGATTGACGTCAACGTGACACTTTACCACGTTGCTGAAGAGAACGAGACTGACGAAGACGCGGAGACACTGCTCAACGGGATTGAGACTCGACTCTCCCAACAGGGGGTCACCCCAGATAAAATCGATGTCCAGGTCTCGCGCCGGGACGACCCCCAAGCTGCAATCGTTGATGCTGCCGACAATTACGATGCAATCGTCATGGGTGAATCCGACCCGTCGGTGGCGACCTTCTTGTTCGGGATGACTGCGGATCAAGTCGCCAAGCAGTTTCTCGGCCCGGTGTTCGTGGTCCAACACGGAACGCCGGACGACGACGAGGAGGCTAGCACAGAGTGACGACCCCAGCGACCATACGCGGGCTCGACTTCGGATGGGTCTCACCGGCTGAGTGAAACGGTGTTAAATTGGAGCCATTGTCCCGGGCTGGTGTGCAAGGGTCCACACCCTGTGTTCAGCAGAAGTGGAAGCCCATGTTCGGCTCCTGTTGATCTCTGCAGATTAGTTTAGTCGCTCTGGGAGTTCCTTCAGTGGGCGTCGGGAACGGGACCGGTTAACGGGGCTGGGGCCCGTTGCAGGTGTCGCTGAACGCTTCTGGCCGCGAGCAACAGGCCACCACCCAAAAGCAGGCAAACAGCCGTCCAGCCGACAAGGGATGCAATACTGAACTCAGTACAGTCGGGACAGCGAACGGGTGAATCACATAGTATTCGATGGATGATGTGCATCCCCTATAGCATGTAATTCGTATCAGTTGTTGAAGAGTTCGACAGAGTCGGACCGGCCACAGCTTTGCGGCCTGGTTGGAACTCGAGGCTTCCCATTGCGCCCGGAAGTCATGCCATAGGTCGCGTCGACGGTGTTGATCACGCTCGGAGCAGCAGGACTACCGGCCTGGGTCGGGGGCCCGTTGGTGACCCGGACGGGGCGGGGCCGACGGACTGAGTTAGATGAGGCGGGCGGACCGGTTGTGAGGATACGCCGCACCCCCGCTGTGCTGTTAAGATAAGCACCGTAGCAGTCTCGGGCCATGACCGAGCAGCCATCGGACGCCTCTCGGAAGTCTCAGGCCGACCTGCAGGAACTCCCGCCGAGCGCGAAACTGGTGGCAAAGATCCTCGAGTACGAAGGGAGTCTCACTCAGGCAGAACTCGCCGAGGAAACGTTGCTTCCGACCAGAACACTCCACACAGCCTTGTCACGACTCGAAGAGCAGGGGCTGGTGTCCGCACGCGTGTCGTTTCTCGACGGGCGCCAACGGGTCTATTCACTCACAGGGGACGGTCGTCGTAGCTGATTTTGCTCGATGGTGCCGATACCGGCAACCGGCGGGACAGCATACGTTCGCCGATGTCACCCGCGACGACGGGATCCGAGTCATGAAACTGGTGCCGCCGAAGGGCCGGAGGGATTGGCACTGGGGTCAGGGGGTGACCGGCTCAGGTACTCCGGCCGCGTGGCGCACCATTCCTGTGACACATCCGAGTGTACCACCAGATCATGCGAACACCAACAGTATAGTTACACCTGGCCCACCGGCGGTGCGACTCGCCCCCGCCGATTTAACTGCGCTCGCACACGACTTCCCCGGGCCACGCCGGGTGCATCCGTTCGTCGAGTAGTGGGTAGTAGTCAGCATATACGGTCGCCGTGTCTCCAGGATTCGGTAACAGGCAGGATCGTGAGGCCCTTCGAGTAGCTCTAGGAGGGGTCCGTTGGAAACTCAACGACTGATATGAACAGTGTGCTGAGCGTTCACAGGAAGTCTCCCCGCTCAGATGAGTCGTCGATTTGTCACCGACAAGCGGCCCGTGGGTCCAGTAAGGAACCGTATCAGTTACCGAAATCGGTCTCGGTAGCGAGATATACGCCCAGATATCCGCCACCGGCACTGAGTGCCACGTTCCAAAGGAGAGCAAATAGGAACCCTAAAACGAACACGAAAAAAATTGCACGGGGCATTCGCGACCACATTCCCGGGCCCATCATCGAACCGGTGAACATGAAGACACCGAATATACCGAACAGAAGGAGAAAGGGAATGGCGGCCATAGCACCAGAGATAGCACCGACCCGAATCCCATCACTTCGGTCACCTCGCTGAAGATACCCTGCAACCCCACCCCCCAAGATAGGAGAGAACCCGGTGAACGACAGCAGCACGGTTACCGCCGCCCCGATGAGTGCATTGATATAGGTGTCTCCTTCGCCCATGTGTGAGACTACAAGCGGGTGAACAAATAGACATTGAACGACTTGCTAAACCCTTACTCTGCGTCCAACACGGCTAAAGAGACATATCACCTTCCGAAGGTGTCTCCGAGGCCGACCCCCCGAGCGTGTACGGCGGCGGTAGGGGGTGATGAGCCCTAATGCTGCGAGATGATCACACGACAGCGGGCTTGGCGGATACGCTGCCGCAGTCGGCAACTCCGACCGGGTACCGGAAGGCCGCCATCCGCTTGGGGGCCGCTGCCTGTGCGTCTGTCAGGCGGTAGGTCCCACGAGACTCCCCGCGTACCAAAATACTATACGAGGGACCCATACACAGCCGGCGAACAGTTCCGCCTAAAACAGTAACGGCACGACTTCTGGAGTCATCATGGATACAAGAAAGGACAGAATGCAAGTACACCTCTCCCTTCGTGGACTAGTTAGAGGCCTCCCGGCAGGTTCGTGTAGGTCGATTTTTTGTGACCTGTCACAGGTGAGTGGTATCGCCGGAGAACACGAGGGACCAGTCCCCGCCGGCACGCTGTAATCGGGTGACTCCACAGAGCGGGGCCTCGGCTGCGTCGGCTGCCCCAACAAGCCCGTATACGATGCCGCCGATCGTAATTCCATGCCCGACAAGAAGCACCGTTCCGTCGGTATCGTCCGTGATGTGTCTGACAGTCTCACCGATGCGTCCCAGTGCCTCGGCATGACTTTCGGGAAACGTCGGAACGACATAGGAATCATGCCCGAGGCGAACCGTATCGAACCGCTCCGCCAACTGCTCGGCGCTAAGGAGCGCCGGCTCAGAGTCGAACCACGCATCGTTCCGGTACTCCCCGAGTCCCGGCTCAAGTAGCATCTCGGCGCCGATTTCCTGGCAGATTTCGTCGGCCGTCTCAACAGTTCGGAGAAACGGCGATGCGTATACGCTGTCGATACTGTCGTCTGACTGTGCGAACCGACGGCCGACGCGCCAGGCCGCCCACCGCCCGAGCTCAGTTAACCCAGGGTCATGAATCCGGTCGGCGCTGGCCTCCCAGTCGGGATCCACGCTGTCTCGTCGTTGACCGTGGCGGACTGCCAAGACTATATCTGCCATCCGGTTTTACTTCCGTTCGACGAAGGTGGTGACGGCCGCGTACCGGTCATCGGCCCTAATCTCGTCGGCGAACATTTCTAACTTCGACCTGCTACAGGCGGTCACTCTGATACGAGCGCCCTCGTCGGTAAGAACCTTTGCGGTCGCTTTTCCAATTCCGGAAGACGCGCCGGCCACCAGCGCGAACTGGTCGGTCATGTTCATGTCTAACCTCGAGGGTGTTGGCCGCTGATACTCGTCAACGGTGAGCCGGGCCGGGGACTTCAGCAGGCTTGGTCTGACAGCATCTCAGGCGAGCTCCTAGGGCGTGCTGAATACGTGACGTGTATGCAGCGGACTCAACTCAGGCAGATTATCCGGCTCCCTGAGGGGTTCGGTGTTTTCACGAGGAATACAATACACCGTATCTCACTCCGCTCGCGAGTGTCCACTTACTTGTCTCTCGGGTACTCTGCCTGGTACCCAGTCACCCGTCTGATAGCCGCGATGCTCGAAAACATAGCCTTCCGGACCGGAATCGGAACGGCAGTCGTGTATGCGATCTCCGGTAGGCTTTGCTGGTCACCGCGAACTGTAGCGTGTTCGGTATCCCTTTCTCGTCGGTCTTGCCATCCTGTGCAAGCCCCCACATCGCCGCGGGGCGTGCCGCGGAATCCCGGGCCCGAGGATGCTTGCGGACGACCGAACTGGCCTGTCAGAGGGATTCCAGTGGCGACGGGGCGGGTTCTGCGGGACGGTGATCCTCTCGCCCTCATTCAGTCTATGTTCGATGTCTTCGTATTCGACCGCGTACTCGCCAGCGACGGCCTCGATAACCTCCACCTGGCGGGGGTGCAGGTGGTCGTCTGGATTGTCGAGCAGAAAGCACTCGGGAACAATTGGGCGTCAGATCCCTCAGCATTGAGCGCCGCCTGGGCCGTGGCTTCGAATCTCACAAATTCTCCGTTCGTGTCCGCCGCTCGTTTCGTGATCGCGAACGGTTTGGCATTTGTAGCGTCCCCACTATGGGCGCTCATGGCCGTTTGATTCGAGCCATCGGACTCGATACTGTTCATAGGTTGTATCGGGTATCGCTGCCGCTTCAACTCGGCCGGGGATTGCCGTGCTGCGGTTCTGGATGAGGGGAAACAGGACACAGAGTACACAGGCTCCACTCACCTGTGATAGAATGAGTGATTCTGGCGAGTTCGG
Source organism: uncultured Candidatus Halobonum sp. (assembly GCA_964502585.1). Taxonomy (GTDB): domain Archaea; phylum Halobacteriota; class Halobacteria; order Halobacteriales; family Haloferacaceae; genus CAZCXJ01. Next base: position 13,503 of record CAZCXJ010000016.1, on the reverse strand, counting down.
TATCTATGTCTTGCAGGCGGGATCCGGTATATTCTGTACGGATAGTACAGGGCGTGCAAAATACGACTCGCGTATCAGGCACCGAACCCTGGCCAGAAATATCGACGGTCGATTTGCTTACCAAAGCTCAAGCGGCGACCAGAGCCATCGTACCTGTGTTCCGATTTGCTTAGACACCGTGCGAGATTGAGAGGGTGGAGCACCGTCACCTGATTGGTAGCCAATGGGCTCAGTGGCTGAGAGGACTAGTCGAATCAGACTTGCTGTACCGGCATCAGCTTGCCGGGCTGGATTGGTACTCGTCAGAGGTCAGAATTGGCAGTGTCGAGTTGCCATGTAAAAATCGCTTTCAGAACCACGACCAGACTGTTCGTGTCACCTTCGCCCCAGATGGCGGTTTCTGAGCGTGGGTCGGACGGGCTCGGGTCCTCGCCGTTGACGAGCGCGCTCACGAGCGTCTTCCGCCCATCCACCATCATGAGTCGTCCTGCTGAGGTGTCTGACCAGACCCATAACGATTCGAACATCGTCGCGCCCGGGATGGCATCCTGGATGCGCTCTTGGACTTTGGGGGAAATACCCGCGAGCTTGATCGAAACCCCTCTGTCCGCCGCCCCGCTTAGCCTCTCAATCAAGTCCTCGGTAAGGAGGTCCTCGACAGTCATGTAGACGATCTCCTCCTCCGCGCTAGCGAAGAACTCTAGCACCCGTTCCGCGACTGCTGGTTGTCCACTGACCGTCCAGACACCCCGCTGTTCCGCCCGGCGCTCAGCCGGTTCGAGTTCACTCAGCGCTGTCTGAAGGACGGCCGTGCGGTGTTGGAGTTCGTGTTCGAAGGTTCGACTCGCAGTCTCGGCGGAGATTGCCCAGAATTTCTTGGGCGAGGATTGCTGGATATCGACGAGCCCCCGGTCGTGTAACTCTTCGACGGCATCGTACACCCGGGTTCGGGGAACGTCCGACACCCGACTGACGTCTCTAGCTGTCGCGGTGTCGAGACTAGCGAGTGCGACGAACGTCCGCGCGGCGTACGAACTCAATCCGAACTTTTCGAGCTGTTCGATGGCAGCGGACTGTGGATCTTGGGTGGGATCAGTGCTCATCAGCGGGGAAATCTCTTGCTTGGAACCTTGCCACGTGAGGTGGCAGGGTCAGCACACATCAACGAACGACTGGGACATGGTGCTGTACTGCGCGCTGACTCTGAACTCGTGGCCCCACTTGTTATAAGTGTTGTGATTAACTGGATAAATTTCGATATTCAACTCCCGTGTGTTTGGTGGTGCCAGCTACGTTCGGAGACTAGTTGTTACGATTCGAGGTGGTCATGTCCCGTTGCTCGTCTATCGGAAAGGATTCTGTCGTTCAGGGGTTCCACCGCACTTCAGTGAGCACGGCCACTGGCAGGGCGTGCGTTCTCGTCATCACCTCACCCAAGACGACTGGTGGCAGGACGGGGGGAAACTGCCACCATGAGGAACACGACCACCGGGATCGAATGGGGGTTTAATTGGGTGAGCGGGCCACGACGGGAGCATACTGCGGGTTTTCAACTCCAGGACAAGTACCATCGGGCGGGATGGAAACGCTTCTCACCACCTGTCCGGAAGTGAGTGGCCGTACTCTATAGAGCGTAACAGTTATATTGAGCAAACGGAACGTCCGCATGTGACACGCGTCGTCCCGACGGAGCCTCAGTCTGTCGAGGGTTCCGGGAGCGGCGCGTCCGCAGGTCTCGCAATCGCGACCGTGAGTGACGAGAAAGCCAAGAAAAAACCCGTATAACTGGCGCTCCCGGCGGGCCTGGCGACCCCGTCGCGGGCGCACTCTTCTGGCACCGACTACGAAGATATCGACCCGTCGACCGTGACGGGTGACGGACGACCTCGACACCCACGGCACGTCAATAATGCACCCAGCAGATGGAGACACCGATACACGCACAGCAGACAACACGAGAACGGATACCAGCTTCCAACTCTCCGAAATCGACGAACATCCCGGAGACGGGCGGACCACGCACTCTCGGCTTGACCACGGGAGCGCAACAGCGTTCGCAGGCGTCTACCCGGCGCTCGTGACGCCGTTCGATGAAGATGGTGACGTTGACCACGATAGACTCCGGGCCCACGCCCGCCAACTCGAGTCAGCGGGCGTCGACGGAGTCGTTCCAGCAGGGTCGACCGGCGAGGCGGCGACGCTCAGTCATGACGAGCACGTCGCAGTCGTCGAGACCGTCGCCGACGCAGTCGATATCCCCGTGGTGGGGGGAGCCGGATCAAACAGCACCCGCGAGGCGTGTTCGCTGACGCGTCGCGTCGCAGCCGCCGGCGCGGACGCAGTCCTCTCAATCGCGCCATATTACAACCGGCCGGAGCCGGTCGGCTTCCGCGAGCACTTCCGTTCGGTGGCGGACGAGGCTGCCACCGCGGACGTTCCGGTGATACTGTACAATGTACCTAGCCGGACCGGCCGTTCGCTCACGCCGGAGACAGTCGGTGCCCTCGCCGACCACGAGGCTGTTCTCGGATACAAGGCCGCCAGCGGTGATCTCGAACTCGTCTCCGCGGTCCTCGAGCGGACCCGCGATGCAAGGTTCGACGTCCTCTCCGGCGACGATGCTCTCACCCTGCCGATGGTTTCGATGGGGGCCACGGGCGTCGTGAGCGTCGGTGCCAACATCGCTCCGGAGCGAACGACGGCCACCGTCCACGCGGCACTCAGTGGTGAGTTCGACCTGGCCCGTGAACGGCACCACGAACTGGGATCCCTCTTTCGGGTACTGTTCGCAGAGACCAACCCCGTGCCGGTCAAGGAGGCGGTCGCGCTTCGGGACGGAACCGATCCACGACTACGGTCGCCACTGTCGCGAGCAACTCCTGCGACTCGTGAGCAGGTGCGCGCGGTGCTCACCGAACTCGACTTGTGGTCCGACGACGGTCCGACCGAGCAAACGTCAATGCTGCCAAGCGGGAGAACGGAGGGGTCGCGATGAGCGAGAGCGCAGGGGAGACGAGCGAACGCGACGAGCCAATCCGGGTCGTGGTCACGGGCGCGACCGGTCGGATGGGGCGAACGATTATCGAGACGGCCGCGGAGCGGTCCAGCATCGAGGTCGCGGCCGCTATCAACCGCAACCCCGTCGAGGAGGCGGTTGGCGACATCTCCGTCGAGCCAGCGGCGGAACTTCCGACGCTTCTGAGAACGGTCGAGGTCGACGCAGTGGTCGACTTCACTGGGCCTGTTTCGGCGGCGGAGTACGCAGGTATTGCGGCCGAGGCGAGCGTGGCGTTCGTAACCGGAACGACGGGATTCACCGAACGCACCGCCCTGAATCAGGCCGCCAGAGCGGTGCCGGTGGTCCACGCACAGAACTTCGCACCGGGTGCGGCGGTCCTGCAGACGCTCGTCGAGCGTGCGGCAGCTAGGCTCCCGTCGTACGATGTCGAGGTCGTCGAAACCCACCATGCTGGCAAGCGCGACGCTCCGAGCGGAACTGCCCGCGCCCTCGTCGACACGGTTGAGAACGCCCGCCACACCGGTGGCGATGACGGCAAGGACGAACTTCGCCGCGTCCACGGTCGCGAGGGGACCACGTTCCGCGCCCATGATGAGATCGGCGTCCACTCCGTGCGGGCGGGGGCGGTGACTGGAGAGCATACGGTCCTGTTCGCCGATGCCGACGAGCAGGTTCGAATCGAACACCGCGTCGGCGACCGTGGTGCCTTCGCCGTCGGGGCTCTCAAGGCTGCCGAGGCGGTCGTTGGCCGTGCACCCGGACTCTACGGTCCGGAGGTGATCGGATGAATCGCGACTCTGATAATCCGCCGTCGGATCCGCTTGCACTCGAACGAGCAGTGCGAGACCTGTGGCGCCGTCACGAGGAGGAGACGGTTTCGCCCGGGGATGCGGATGCAATAGCGACGCTTGATGCCTTCCTCGACGCCATAGAGACCGGGGAGATTCGCACGGTAGAGCGGATCGATAGTGGGGACGCTGATAGGTCGGGCGGGTCTAGATGGGGCGCGGTCTCGTGGGTGAAGCGGGGTGTCCTCCTGAACTTCGCGCTCCGTCCAACTGCCGACCATGAACACGGAGGGGTTACCCATCGCGACGTCCTTCCGGTTCGGGGCCGTAACGACGAACCACTCGCCGCGGGGGTCCGGAACACACCGACTGGAACGGTAGTCAGACGGGGTGCCGCAATCGGGGCAGACGCCGTACTGATGTCGCCCTCGTTTGTCAATGTTGGAGCGAGCGTCGGGCGGGAGACCTTGGTTGATTCCTGTGTAACCGTCGGCTCGTGTGCTCATGTTGGAGCCAGAGTAAAACTCGGCGCCAACACGCTGATCGGCGGCGTGTTGGAGCCGGTCGAGGAGACACCGGTGGTGATCGAGGACGGTGTGACGCTCGGTGCCGGGTGTCGAGTCACCAGTGGCTTCGTCGTCGGACATGATTCCGTGGTTGCCGAGAACACACTACTCACGCCCCGGATCCCGGTGTATGACCTCGTCGAAGGCCGGGTCCGGAACGGATACCTGCCTCCCGAACGCCGGGCTGTCGCCCGGTATGTACCGTCCTCGCTCACCGAGGCCGAAGGCGGGGACCTGCTCCCTGACCAGACGCTGAAGCCGGCGGTCGTTGCGACCGAACTGGGCAGCGAAACCATCGCGGCCGTCGAGCGCGAGGAGATGCTTCGGTCATGACCCCCGGGGACCGTGTGAACCCGGCAACGCCGGACGACGATGGATCGGCCTGCCCTGTACGGCGGCTCGACGACTGGGATGCGAGCGCCCTCCGGAGGCTCGCGGGCGAGTACGGGACGCCGCTCTACGTCCTCGACATCGAGCGAGTCCGGAGGAACTACCAACGCTTCCAGTCTGAGATTCGACGCGCCATTCGGATAGCCGACGACAGGTTCAGTGGACCAGCCGGCGCTTCGGTCCACGTCCGGTATGCGGCCAAGGCGAACCTCTCCCCAGCAGTACTCGAGACACTTCGATCCGCAGGCGCCGGCGTCGAAGTGGCGTCTGCGGCCGAACTCGCGGCCGCCAGGGCAGCGGGGTTTCCACCTGAGACGATCCAGTACACCGCAGTCAACCCGCCGTCCGAGGACATAGAAGCCGTCCTCCGGTACTGGCAAGAGACGGACGGGCCAGCCGCAGTCACTGCCGGCGCTCGGGACGTCCTTGATCGACTCGCAGAGCGGGGCTACGACGGTCCGCTGGCCGTTCGCATCCGTCCCGGCGACGGGGTCGGCCACCACGACGGGGTCGTCACCGGCACGGACCGCGGATTTGGGATCGCCCTGCCCGAAGCCGCGGACGTTGTCGCCGAGGCCGCCCGACGGTTCGACCTAGTCGGACTCCACACGCACGTCGGGTCCGGCGTTCTGAACGACGACCTGAGCGACCACGCTGCAGCCCTGACCCGTGTGGGCGAGTTCGCGCGTCGAGCTACCGGCGATACGGCGACTGGCGGGGCCGGCCCTACAATCGATTCGAACGGGCCGGGCGCGGATCTCGACCTCGATCTCGAGTTCGTCGATCTCGGCGGGGGCTTCGGTGTCCCCTATGATCCCCAGGAGGCGCCCCTCGAGTTGGACCAGACGGCCGAGGCCCTCCTGTCGGCCGTTCGTGGCGTCGATGCTGATATGATCGTGGAACCAGGACGGTATCTCGTCGCTGACGCGGGGGTCCTCCTGACTCGGGTGAACACGGTCAGACCGCCGGCGCCGTCCGACACCGCAGCTGACAGAGACGACCATCGACGACCGCTCGTCGTCGGTGTCGACGCCGGGCTACATACCCTCGCCCGCACCGCCATGTTCGACACGAGTCATCCCGTCCGTAACCTGGCCACGACTGCGGCCGACCGCCCTCCTGTGCCGACGACAGTCGTCGGACCGGTCTGCTCCAGTGCCGATCGTCTCTGTACGACCCGTCCGCTCGCTCGGGCTAATCGAGGCGACCTTGTTGCCGTCGGGATGACCGGGGCCTACGGCCTCGAACTCGCGAGTCGGTTCCACGGACGTCCGCTTCCGACAGAGGTCATCGTGGACAGTCGAAACGCAAGCGCAGTAGCCTCATTCGACCCAAGCGACGCACGCCTCGGACGTCACCCCGAGTACGGGTGGTAGGTTATCTCCAGGGATTCAAACATCGGACGATCCGCCCTGACATCCATGACAGCCCGGACTAATGCCGACGACAAGGGCCTCGCAATTCCCAGCGGCTGTTCTGACCGAGCGGTAGGTCCGCACTCGTTTATTTGCGACTTCGTTCTGGAGTGCAATCTCTCTTCCCGTGTTCCGCATTCCACCATCCGTGAATTGGCCTGACGGCACGGAAGGGGGGCTTGTGTTTGGTCTCCTCGAAGTCCATGTCCTGATATTAATCGGGGACGGCGATACAAACGCGGGGTTGAGTAGTCACGCCGACGGACCCAAAGGAAGCGAAAGCCAGTGGCGATCCGAACGAGGGCATTGAGGTACGCTGGGGAACGGGAATCGAGCGACGAACCCTGAATCGAAAAGCCACCCGACCGACGATTCTTCACGATCTTTCAACTCCCACACACCGAGGGGTTATCAGCGTACTTCGCGACTATCTGTAGGACCAGCAAATTCGCCGTCGAACTGTTCGGACCGGACCTCGCTCAAGAAGGCCCCGAGATGGAAAGATTGGAAGAACCGCTGGGAAACAAAGACGCCAATTCTCCCGGGAGCCTAGCTGACACGCTTGGTTTAATACACCAGGCCTGTCTCCCGAATATGTCGTTCCAATTCTTGCTCCGAGGAAAAGGATCTCCCACATGCCTCACAGACGTAAGTGGTCCCTTCATCTTCTGACAAATGGTCTGTCATCGGCTGTAACCCAATGGCTCGGAACGGGTCTCAGTAATTCCCAATATGTAAGGTAGATTTATTTTGTCCACAATTGTCGTTCCGGTCTGGCTTCGAAAAGGAGATCCCGACGCCACGGCGGGGCTGGATCGCTTTCCATGTCACGAAAGCCGATGTCGTGTCCAGAGAAGGGTTCGTCGCCGTTTTTCGCGGCGAGCGGAGGTCACAGAGACACTGGGAAGCGAACTTCACGGTGGTCTCAGGCCGACTCGCTAGTCCCACACCCATTCAACTTCCAAGGGAGGGAATCGGTCACCAACATAAACCGTCCCAGCATGCCTGGCACTACCGATTCGGCTGGCTCGACCCAGGAAACGAGTGTGATGACGGAAATCACGCCGACAGAATTGAGCGCTCGGATCGGATCGGAGGATGAACCGTTCGTGCTCGATATTCGCGACGAGGATGAATTCGAGAATTGGCATATCCCAGGGAGTGAAAACATCCCAGTAAACGATGCGTTGAAAACCGATCCTGAGACAGTCAAACCGGAACTCTCGGAGATTCCTAGTGACGAGGAGGTCGTAACCGTCTGTGCGGCTGGCGTTGTCTCGAAGGAGGCGACAGAGCAACTGCGGGAGGTGGGATACGACGCGAAAACACTCGTTGACGGGATGAACGGCTGGAGTCGAGTCCACCAAACCGCCACAGTCCCGGTCGATATCGATGGCACGCTCGTCCAGGTCGCAAGGCCAGGGAAAGGATGTCTATCCCATATCCTCATCTCGGACGGCAAAGCCGTCGTCTTCGACCCGTCTCAGTACGTCGAGGAGTACGAGGCGCTACTCGACGGCCGCGACGCAAGTCTCAGTGGCGTATACGACACTCATGCGCATGCGGATCACGTGTCCGGAGGCAAGAAATTGGCTCAACGCCATGATGTGCCGTACCACCTCCATCCAGCCGATGTAGAAGACCTCGATGCTACCCCAATCAAGCATGGGGAGACGTTCGCGGTGGGGAACGTCGAAATCAGCGTGATTCACACGCCGGGGCACAGCCCCGGTAGCGTCACCTACGCTATCGAAGATCAGGCATTACTCACAGGGGACACCCTCTTTCACGAGAGCGTTGGCCGGGTAGAACTCGGCGTCGAGGCGGGAACCGACGAAACAAACGTCGAGGAGAATGCGGCGACGCTATACGAGAGCCTCCAACGGGTCCTGGCCCGGGATGGTGACCCGGTCGTGCTGCCGGCTCATCACCCTGGATCGCCAAAGGTACCAGTAACGGCCCGTCTGAGTGAAGTGCAGGAACAAAACGCCGACCTCAATCGTCCCCCGAAAGAGTTCGTCGCTACCCTTTCATCGGACATCCCGAAACATCCACCCAACTTCCAGCGGGTCAAGCTCGTCAATATGGGTGACCACGACGTTCCCAACGACAAACTCGCGGAACTCGAGGTCGGTCCGAATCGGTGCGCAGCTGAATAGCGTAGGAAGCCGAATGGGTGCCGACACTCAGTAGAGGAACACCAGTTCTTGCCATATCAAACGACCTCACAGCTGTCACAACTGGACTGCTCGGCCACCGGTGTCTGATAAACGCGTCCACTATATCTGGGGATACGCAGAGGGGGCAACACCCGTTCAATATTGATACGATGTACCGACAAACGCACTCGACGCATAACAACCAAAGGAGGATGTTGAACCCGGAATCGGACACGCTTCTGCTGATGAGTTTGGTGGCCGTCTTCGGGCCACTGTTGGTCCTGCTGGCTTTTTCGATCCCGGTTCTGAGTTCCTGGGTTTTCTTTGGGGCGGGGATGACGTATCTCCTACACGTTCTCGATCGATCGAGTGATCAACCGGCAGGATTCCCGGACTCAAGAGACGGACCGGCATCACGTCATCTCTGGACTCCGGGTAGCTTACGAGGAAAACTACAGGGGGAGGAGCAACACTAATGAGCGGGGCTTCCAGTGTTGACCGGCGGGTACTAGTTCTCGCCGTAGCGCGGTTTGCGGACGCGGTCGGGAACTCGTTTCTTATCGTCGTCCTGCCGCTGTATATCGCGACTGGGATGGTTTCGGGTAACGCCTTGGGTCTCTCACAAGCACTCGTCACGGGCCTGGTCCTCTCGTTATACGGATTTCTCAACAGCCTGGGCCAGCCGTTCACCGGCCGGCTTTCGGACCGGACCGGGAAGCGCAAACTATACGTGCTCGTCGGCCTGGCCATCTTGACCGCGGCGAACCTTTTGTACGTTTTCGTCGGGAGTTATGTATCCCTGTTGTTGGTGCGAGCGCTCCAAGGCGTGGGCGTAGCGTTCACCATTCCGAGCACTATCGCACTCGTAAACGAGTTCTCGATGAACGAATCGCGGGGAGAGAACATGGGCCTGTTCAATACCTTCCGGCTTCTCGGGGTCGGTCTGGGGCCGATCGTTGCGGGCCTAATTGTGGAGAAGGGACCGTACTCGCTTGCCGTCTTCGGTGCCGATTCGATCATCAACGGGTTCGACGCCGCTTTCATCACTGCGGGTATCACGGTATTTGTCAGTTACCTGTTAGTTACACTGTTTGTGTCGGAACCTGATCGAACCAAGGCCGCCGCAGCTGAAGACCTCACGATCAGGGTCCTGGACCGTGTCGGCGACAACTTTCTCGACCCCATCTTCACCCTTGGTCTTTCAGCACTATTCATGGCAATCGCCATCGGACTCATCGCGACTTTGGAGCCGATGATCAATGATCGGCTCGGACAGCACACGATGTGGTTCGGGCTACAGTTCGGCGCGTTCGTCCTCTCACAAGTCGTTCTACAGGTTCCCATCGGAGCCGCGAGCGATCGGTGGGGACGACGACCGTTCCTGTTGGCCGGACTTGGAATCCTCATCCCGACAACGCTTGCCCAGGGAATGGTAACGACCTCTTGGGGGATGCTGGCGACCCGTGTTGGACAGGGGATCGCCGGGGCGCTGGTGTTCGCCCCAGGGCTAGCACTCGCGGGCGATATCGCATCCAAGCGCGATTCGGGAACAAAGCTGTCCGTCCTGACGATGAGCTTCGGCCTGGGAACCGCAATCGGACCGTTGGCAGCTGGCTATCTGGTCCGCTTCGGGTTCGTTGTTCCCTTCGTTTTCGGGGCTTTCTTAGCGGTATTCGGGTTCCTGCTCGTGTTCACTCAAGTGGAGGAAACTGCCACCCCGGAATCGGGAGAAGCCATCCTCTCATCCGACACGTCGGACGGATACTCCACGAGTCCCGAGTAATCCCTGCCGCACGAAACGGGTCCGGTGACGAATCCGGGGTTAGCGGATTCCACGTGCTGTCACCTAGGAGGTCAGCCAACGAGCCGCGCCAGGCTCCTGTGGAACTGTTCAATAGTAGCAGTGCGACTAAGATTTGCCTGTAGGAAGTAAGCTCAATCACCACTACTTCGGGGGACTATTAATAAACCCTCCACAGTATCTGGGGGCCATATCCTAGCCCGTCCAAGGCCTTGGGCCAGTAGCGTTACAGATGGCTCCCACGAACCCATCCCTCGAGGGATACGACATCCCTTCAGAGGTATCGAAGAGGTTTCAGACCGCGTTCGGGTTAGACGAGCCGCCCGTCACCCTTGCCGCTTGGGCGGCGGCTACATCACAGTTGCTCGACACCGCAAGGTTCAGTCAGCGGTTCGACAAACTGTGTCAAACGCCGAGCTCCCGTCATCAAGTCCGGATTGGCGGACTGATCGCACATTATCAAGGCGTTTTCGACACACTACTTCTCCCGTTCATCTACGACGTGCCAGCCGAAATCGTCGTTCGGTCGAAAAGCCCTCTGTCGGATCGCGTTATCGAGATCGGGCTGACTCGGAACGACGTCACGACATCCCCGGCGGATGCCGTCATTTCGTTTGGAGTCGCGACAGACGTCGTCACTTCTGATTATCTTGAGGTGCCCAGTCGGGTCGCTTACTACCGATTCAACCAGTATACCAACGCGTTCAGCACCGAGAGGGCGTACAAACGATGGACTGATACGACCCAGGACGCGGTTAGTATGCCGCTCCCCGTGTCCGTCGGGTTCGCCCTTGCTCGGCAGCTCATGACAGGGAATGATTGACAAGTGGAGAGTCGAGTGGAGGGTTCGTAGGTACAGAGCCCACCACCGCTGTGCGTTCACACGGAAACACCCCGTCGAAGGACCACTACGTTCGGTAGACCCCGCGGCCGGGGCATAACTGTCGCTACCCAGAACTCACTAGAAGAACGCTTTGGACCGTGGACCTGAGTCCAATCCGGGTCAGACTGCAGGGGTCAATCACCCACCCCGATTGGGGATGCGGACTATCCGACTGCGTCCCGGCCACCTTGCGCACAGATTTAGCTATTCCCCTACGGATCCTGATTCAGTCGGAAGGTGTCGGCTCAGGAGATTCCTCTCCGCGCGTTGAAGGTGTTCGGCGACGGTAGATGGGTCCACACCCAGTTGCTTGGCGACGTCATCCGTTGACGCTTGACGTGGAACCTCGTAGTATCCTTTCTCATAAGCCGTCTCCACAACTTCTCGTTGACGGTCAGTGAGTGTATCGAGTGGTCGACTCTGCCCGTTGTAATCGCCGAGCTTTCGCAGTTCGGGGGACACTCCGGCGTCCATATACCCGGTGATCACACGGCGAATGTCGTCTTGTTCCCCGATGAGTGACATCGTGACCCCGCGGTCGGTCACGTCGGGACTGCAGGTTCCGATCAGTTCGTCGGCATGCTCGGCGATGTCCTTGGCGAGTCCCGGTGCAGTAAACTCGATAATGTACAACGATCTGTCGGCCGATCCGGTAACGAGTTCCCATTGGTCCACGTAGTCGAGTTCGTCTAATCGGTCCTCATTCACCCGTCTCTCCAATTCAATTTGTATAACAGCCCCGTCACCGTGGCAGGCGAGCTCCTCAAACTCGCGCAATCCGGCTTCACGAACAAGTGTCGCAAGCTCCTCAAGCCCCATCTTCTGGTATCCTGACTCGCTGATACTCACATGTGCTTCACGCATGGGTTATTCTGGGTATTGACTGACGGTCTTGAACATTTCAGTGAGTCGTGCTGTGCGCCTCTCCACGTAGGCTCCGGCAAGCGACAGGATCGCGAAGAGTCCGATGACAGTGGCGCAAATCATGGTTTTGGAGGTGGAGTCCCGTGGGGGGCCCCGGTGGCAACCCGACACCGATCTTGCAAGGTCGGGGTACGTTTCCTCGGAGACACCCATCCTGTCAGCGAATAAGGGATTGCAATCCTTGTACCCACCTATCGGAAGGGGGAACGAGACAGGAACCGTTTCATGTTCCGGAACTGTTCCAAGAACCGAAATCGCTTTGATATGTTAACTAATACCACTAGATATAGTGCCAAGGGAGCTCGATGAGGACGTCTTGGAGACCGTAGTGACTCGCAAACCGGCTCTGATGACGCTTGCAGAAGGGCCGTGTCACCGGCGGGAGCTCGAGAGCGAACTCGAGGTCTCGAAGACGACCTGTCATCGGATTGTCCGGTCATTCGACGAGAAAGGACTCATCAGACAGACTGACGAGGGCTATGAGTTGACACTACTGGGTCGAATCCTTGCCGAAGAGGTGAGGCGGTTCGAAAGAACCATTATAACCGCGACCTCGCTGTCGCCCCTGCTCGAACTGCTGGAGTCCTCTCCAACGGGGGTCGATTATGACATTTTCTCCGATCCGGATGTTAGCTGGACGGTGAATCAGGACCAGTCTTCCACCATTGACAGAGGAGTCAGCTACGTCAGGAACGCCGAAGTTCTCAGAGTCCTCGACTGGACGCCCGTTCCGGACCTCTATCTCGAGCGAATCTTCCAGATAATGGCAGAAGACGGGATGCGGGCCGAATCAATCTATCCCGGAAGAGAGATTCGAGAGCGGTTGGAACAGTTCCCGGACCTCCACCGGAAACTGGCAGAAAGTGGAGCAAGGGCTCGCTACTGGGTGTATAATGACGTTCCGCCCTGGGGCATGTCCCTATACGATGACTCCCTCGTCCAGTTGCGTGCGTATGATCAGGAGTCCGGTGCATACGTTCTGGACGCCGTATCGGAACATCCCAAGGCTGTCGGTTGGGGGTTCCAGGTATTCAGTGAGTACCGGGACCGTGCCAGACCCCTGACAGAAGTGGGCGGACTGCCGGATTGGGGGGATTATACTTGGTAATACGATGACGCTTTCTGATCTGTCTGCCGCGAACACCGCCTGGATAGCCGGTTTGTCGACTCGCGACTGGATGCACGACCGTCATGGCAGGTACTCGGGAGGTTGGCAACGTCCGGAGTCGTGGTTTAGCGCCATCACCATGTACAACTACAAACCGACGTATGAATGTCCGATCGTATCTGGACGTCGTCAGGCGTTGCAATCCGAGGAGTTCCAGTTGAAACGGAGGGGTTGTCATACGCACGTCTGACGATTCACGGCGGAGACCACCGGGTTCGTGTTTCATTTCCAGGGAAGGTTCCCAGACGTGTTGGTAAGCTAACCCACGGCTAAAGCCGTGGGCTTTCAGCGTGGCCTCCCGTTCTGGCCGAATCATCGGCAGGAGGCTCAGACTTCCCGTTCGCGGTCACCGTCCCGCTGTTCAAGCGCACGCCTACGGGTGCGCCTCCA
>CAZCXJ010000015.1:0-39601 GCA_964502585.1 uncultured Candidatus Halobonum sp. | reverse complement strand
ATGGTGCCGTTTACGGTGCCGTCGCCGGACTCGGCTTCGCCACGATCGAAAACGGCATATATATCAGCCGGGTGGCCGGCGAAGTCGCCGGGATGTCCCTTGGGTTGGAGTTGATCGGCATCGGCGGGGATATCACCGCTACCCGAGCACTCGCCGGTCCGGGACACGTCATCTACTCCGCGTTTGCAGGCTACTACCTGGGTCTCGCGAAGTTCAACCCCGGCAACCGGGGACCGATCGTTGTCAAGGGCCTCATTGTCGCCGCCCTCATTCATGCGACTTACAATTCCACCGTTGGTATTGGGAGCGGACTGATCCAGTCAGTGACGGGCCTGCCCGACCTCGCTGCGTCCTTCGTGTATATCCTGCTGTATGCCGGGTTCTTCGGCTATCTGCTGTACCGGAAACTCAAAGAATACCGAGACGCGTACGGGCGAGCTCGATCGAATCCGGAGGTACCATCGTCTTGAGGTTGGGTAGCACTACCAGAAGTGGTGGGCGATGATAGACTCGATAGTCCAGGCCGCCCTCGGATTGCCGTTCGCTCTTCTGGTTGGGGGCTCCAGTCACGTGTTCGCCGACATGCTCCCCGCGCCTGATACCTCGTCGCGTATCGATCCAGTGTGGCGGTTCGATGGGACCCCTTGGGGCACTGACCCGGTCCGGCACAACGCCAGACGGTCTCGCCTTGGATTTTTCAGGGTCAATCAAGCGGTCTGCCTGGCGGTCGCGTACCTGACCATCCCGGAAGACCTCCAAGACCGGGTGCTCCGAGTGTTACCCGAACGTGGGATGGCCCTCTGGACGGGTCTCGCCTACCCGGGACGGGGCGTACCGGCCGGTCACCTGGCCCCACGAACAGTCGAGCACCACCAGCGCACAGATCACAGTTGATTATGCATTCCGTTTCCCTCCCGGATGGCCCCGTCGTGATGAACTGTCAGGTGGGGATGGCCGGCCCGTGACGAGCCTGAGCCGCAACAGTGTGTTCTGGTGGCTCTATGTATCCGTCCTCGGAGCGGCGGCGTTGTTCATCGGCTACTCGTTCATCGGGGTACTCGTCTTGGGCCTGTTCGGGTATTACGCGACCCGTCCGATCGCCGCTCGGATCCAGACCGTCATCGAATCCCAGCGCGTGGCAGCCGGACTGACGGTACTGGCTGTGCTAGTCCCGGTGTTGGTCCTCGCGATCTACGCGGGGATTCGGATGTTCCAGCAGGTTCAGCAGCAGTTCGAAGGGGGACTCGTCTCGATGCTGGCTTCTCGAATCCTCAATCTGGATGCCGAAGATTCGGACCCGACGTCGTTGCTCAACGACCCGCCGTCGGTCGGTCAGCTGACTGACCTGCTGTTTGGGTCTGCCGTCGAACAGGGATTACACGTCCTCGACATACTGTTCGGCACGGTCCTCTTACTGGCCCTCGCCGTGACGCTGTCGTACGCCTTGCTCGTGTACGATGAGGCGCTCTCGGCCGGATTCGCCGAGTTGGTCGGCGGGCGAGACGAAACCGTGTACTCGTACGGCCTTGCCGTCGACACCGATCTCGAATCGATCTTCTTCGGGAACCTCCTGTTCGTCCTTGTTATGGCGGTGGTGGCGACACTGACCTACACCGTCACCAATCTCGTCGCACCAGCGGGACTGCAGATCCCGATGGCGTTCACGCTCGGCGTCCTCACGGGGGTCGCGAGTCTTATCCCGATCGTTGTCGGCAAAGTGGTGTACGTTCCCGTCGTAGCGTATCTCGCCGTCACCTCGGTCCGAGAGGGAAGCGGTCAGTTCCTCTTCGTCGGTGTCGTGCTTGTCGTCTACTTCCTCGTCCTGGATCTCTTGCCCCAGTCGTTCATCCAGCCGTACCTCTCAGGCCGCCAGCTCAACGCACTGATTCTTCTGTTTGCCTACATCCTTGGACCGATCCTGTTCGGATGGTACGGCTTCTTCCTCCTACCCATCGTGTTCGTCCTGATGGTGGAGGCGACTCGGATCGTCCTTCCCGAACTCCTCCACGGCGACTCCATTGAACCGGAACCTGGGCTCGCTGAAGGGACTGGAGCGGATCCCGAGGAGATGCAGGAGGATGCGAACGAACCGACAGTTCCTGTTCCCGAGTCAACTCCCACCGACGGCACCGACCGCCCCGTGGATCGGGACGAGACGATCCCTGGCAGAGAGGCCCCCTTCTTCCCGACCTATTCGGGAGAGGACCGCACGGAACGGTACGGGTATTTCTGTTCCAACTGCGGCAGTACTGACGTCTCTGCCGACGGCCTCGACCGCCTCGAATGTGGCGCGTGTGGTAACCTCCACTTGGCTGACGAGTGGGACGATTCGTATCTGTAACCGGTCGCTTCCTCGGGTAGCCGGTCGACGAACCTGTCCCGGAAGTTAACTGTCTACGGTGCGAACAGTGCTCGATGGAGGATCCTCCGGCCTTCGAGCGCGACGACAGGGCGACAGGGGCGGACGACGGATCACCGGTCGGAGGGCCTGACGGGTCCGGCAGCCGAGCCGCGTCCGACAGACACCTAAGCACCCCGACCGACGACACTGTCCCCGAGACGTCAGCCGATTCCCTTGTGGACGTGGGCGTCTTGGTAGCCCACTCACCCGGCGCTGACTCCGCCGCGCTCGGGACCTTCGCCGAACGCATCGTCGCGGATGCCATCGACGAGCTCGCCGCCGCCACAGACCTCACGTGGCGTGGTCATGCCGCGAAACCGGACCCGCTGACTGACAGGGCGGCGCGCCGTCCGTCCGAGTTTCTCGATGAGGCTGCCCTCCACATGGTCGAGCGACCTTACGACCTGGTGGTCGTCGTGACTGACGTACCGGTGACGACCCGGGATGATCGAGCAACGAGCGGGCTCGCATCCCCGGTCAGCCGGGTCGTCGTCGTCTCCACTCGACGACTGCTCAGCCCGTTTGGCCGGGATTCGACTCGGACTCTCGATTCCGAGCCGGTTCGGTGGAACGCCGCCACGCTCGTGGTCCACCTGCTGGGACACGTCCTTGGCGCAGGCCATGGAGACGGCGGCGTGATGACGCCGTTCTCGTACGACCCGTCGCGCCGAAGTGTGCCGTCGTTCGACGCGGAGGTAAGGGACCACCTGCAGCGGATTGCCAAGCGGGTCCCCGAGGAATCGGCCCCCCGAGGACGAATTCGCGGCCTGGCCTTTCATCTCGTGAGTCTCCTCCGTAATCCCAAAACGGTCGCGTCGACGGTTCTAAACAGCCGAGCACCGCTGATACCGTTCTCGCTGCCCCGGCTCTCGACCGCGGCAGTCACGCCGACGCTCATTCTCGTGTTCAGTGCCGAGGCGTGGGATGTCGGCCTGAATCTGTCGAACCTCACCGCCGTCCTCTTCGCTCTCGGAAGCGTCGTCGCCGCCGCGGTCCACCTGCTGTACGTTCAGCGACTCTGGTTTCCCCGAGAACGTAGTCAGGTCATCACCGAACACATGGCACTGGTCAACGTGACAGTCTTTGGGATCCTCGTCCTGGCGATGGTAGGGTTGTTCGCCCTTGTCGGGACGATCATCCTTATGATCGAACTGGCCGTCTTTCCGCCGAATCTGATGACGCATTGGCCAAGCCTGGAGGATCCGACAGTCGGGTTCCTCGACCTTGTCCGGGTTGGGGTCTTCATTAGTACGATCGGTGTCCTCTCGGGGGCGCTCGCGGGTGGGATCGAGAATCGGATGGCCCTTCGTCACCTGGCTCTCTTTCTCGACCGCCCCTGATCGGTCGAGAGAAGTCCTTTCCCCCGGAGCATGGCGGCGGCGTCGGTCTGCCGACCGGCATCCAAACCCTCCGGTCTCGTCCTCGGACGGTCGAATGGCTGTCGTTCGGTCGATCACGCTCAATGCGGCCTGGTTTCGATCTTTCGACTGCCGAAGACTGCTGAGTATCGTGACGCACCGGCGCGACAGATAACAATAGTACTTGTGTTATGAATATCGCAACATCGGACGGCTTACGATCCTTTGTGCAAGGAGACCGAATGGAGAAGTCGAGGATCGATTTCTCCTCAAGCTTCATTACCGGGCATGGAGAGTTGCTCAGTCATAGCGGCCCGTATGACAAAGTCGGATACTAGGTATCACTGACTGGTTTCATCCGACGACTGCTAGACCTGCCCGCACGGGTGGGAGAGTGTCTGCGATATTCCGGCATCCACTCTGACATCACTGACAGCCTCGTCGCCATCCCGTCCTGTAATCTGCTATACTGGCCACGATCAGGCAACGACTGTCCTCCATCTGTATCCAGATAGAGTCGATATGGACACAAATAGGCCGATTTGGACCTCTCTATCTTCTCGAATATTAGATATACGATCGACGTCGAATATACGTCTACAAAATCGGCCGTAGTGCTCCGTATCCGGAGACATAAATATGAATAAGCGTTGGCCTTGATTTCGGTACACACAATCGGATTCGACGCGTGTATTTCAACACTGGTCCCCGAACGCCAGTCTGGAGGAACTAAGCCAAAGTGTCGACTCGGTCCAGGCCGCCCCGGCTGATACAGCCACGTTCTCGATGCCGAGTTCACCCGGAGTTTTGAAATTATGATATATCCCATGGTGCCAGCACGACTGATTGCGTCGTAATCGAACACGCGACAATGCCGTCCTCGGGGGCCGTCTCGGGGCTCGCCATGACAGAGGGATCGACCGAGTTTGCGCGGTCCGAGAACGTCGTCGTGTTCGAACGCCGGGAGTACGACGACAAGCGCGTCAACTGTAACAGAGCAATCGGTGACACCACACTCATCACGCTGGGGAAAACCACTGAGAACGGGTTCCTCAGCGATATCGAGAACCTCCAGCTCCGAACCTACGAGGGGACCAAACCAAGACTTGAGGGGGATTACTCGCGCCCGCCTGGGCGTTGAACAGGAGCTGGGCCTCCTCGACGGTTTCGGGGTCGGGGCCATCCCCGCTACGGACAAATCACAACCCGGCTAGCCCACGACGGTGATATGGATTGCCCCGTGTTCCGAGACCGTCGCGGTACCGTCCGGCGGGACGAGCGTGGTCGAGCCGTTCTCCGTGAGAATCGCCGGACCATCGACGGTCGTTCCAGGTGTTAGCGCGTTGCGGTGATAGATGTCTGTCTCCGTCCATCCACCGTCCGCGAAGTAGACCTCACGCGTCGTCCGGAGGGCCTGTTGGTCGGTCCGGACGAGCGTGTCACGCACCGGAGCAGTCGGGACTGTGGCGTCGACTCGGAGGGTGACGAACTCGACGGGCTCCTCCCGCATCGCGTATCCGTACAACCGAGCGTGTTTCTCGTGGAACGCGTCAATGGTTGCGGTGATACTGTCCCCATCGATCGAGCCTTCCGGAACCGGGACCGTGAGTTCGTACGCCTGGCCGGCGTAGCGAGCGTCGATCCCGCGGTTCAGCTCGATCCGATCGGCCTCGAAGCCTTGGCTGGCGAGCCGTCCACGGGCCTGCTCGACCAGTCGTTCGAATTCCGTCGCGACCTCCGTCACATCGATTTCATCGCGCCGGTAGGCGTGCGACTCGTCGACTCTGATATCCGCTACGAGTAAGCCCCGAGCTGAGAACACGCCCGGGTTGCGTGGGACGAGGACTGTTTCCACGTCCATCATGCGAGCAGCCGCGGGTGCTTCGAGCGGTCCGGCCCCGCCGAACGCCACCAGAGCGAACCCGGCAGGATCGTCCCCTCGCTCGACGGTCACCCGTCGGATCTGCCGTGCGAGGCTGGCATCGGCCACTTGAACGACGCTCAGTGCCGCGTCCTCGACCGACTCCCCAAGCGGGTTCGCAATTTCCTGGGCAAGCACCTCCCTGGCTCGGTCCTCCTCAAGCCGCATGTCTCCCTCGAGGAACGTCTCGGGATCGATCCGTCCCAGCACGAGGTTGGCATCGGTGAGCGTCGGTCGGTTCCCCCCGTTCCCGTAGCACACCGGGCCAGGATCAGCCCCAGCACTCTGGGGCCCGACTCGGAGCGCGCCGCCGTCGTCGATCCAGGCGATCGAGCCACCCCCGGCACCGACGGTGTTGATGTCGATCATCGGCGTCTTCACCGGCAGGTCGTTGATCTCCCCTTCGGTCGACCGGACGAGTTCGCCGTCACGGACCAAGCTCACGTCGGCGCTGGTCCCGCCCATGTCCATCCCGATCGCGTTCTCGAACCCTTCTTGAGTGCTCACCGTCGCCGCCGCAACCGCGCCGGCGGCCGGCCCGGATAACACCGTCCGGAGGGCGTTTTCGGTGGCTTGGCCCGGGCCGAAGACGCCCCCTCCGGAATGCATCACGTTGAGCGGGACGTCGATCCCGCGGGCGGCGATTCCGTCATCGAGGCGGGCAAAGTAATCCGCCACCGTCCCTTTGATGGCTTCGTTGAGAACGGTCGTGATGGTGCGGTCGTACTCCCGGATCTCCGGGTGGACCTCCGACGAGAGCGCGTATTCCAGCGGGGCCTCGTGCCCCTCGATCAACTCCCCGATCCGGCGTTCGTGTGCCGGCTCCAGGTACGAGAACAGCATCGATACGACGATCGACTCGACGCCGGTGGCGACCAGGTCATCGACCGCCTCAGTGACGGCTGTCTCGTCCAACCGGTCGACAACGTCGCCCTGTGCGTCGATGCGCCCCGGGACCTCCTTGCGTAACCGGCGCGGGATCAGGTGGGGCGGCTTGTCAGTCTGGAGGTTGTACAGTTCCGGCCGGGTCTGGTCGCCGATCTCGAGGACGTCTCGTAGACCCTCGTTCGTGATGAGGCCGATGTCGGGAATCTCGTCTTCCAGGACCGCGTTCGTTCCGACGGTCGTGCCATGACTCAGGAAGCCCACCGCCCCCGGGTCGACATCGGCCTTGTCGAGGACCTTGTCAATCCCCGCCAGCACACCCTCGTCGTATGCCGCCGGGGTCGAGGGGCTCTTCGCGACGGTGACCGCCCCCGACGACTCGTCGTACAACACCACGTCGGTGAAGGTCCCGCCGGTATCGACACCCAGTCGGTAACTCATTCGTCCCCCTCCGTCACGTCCGTGGCAGTCCCAGTGTTGTCGGACCGCAGACGGTCGGTCGCCTCCCGGTCGATCGTCATCGTGTCCGAGTCGATCACCACGCCGTACTCCTCGCGAGCCGCAGCGGGCGAGACCTTCTCGTTCCGTACATCCTCGAGGACGGCCGCGGCCGGACGCTCGGCCGGGTCGCCGTATCCCCCGCCACCAGGCGTCTGGACGCTCGCGACGTCGGCCGGATCCAGGGCGGTCGTCGACTTCGAGCTGACGGGCTGCGGGTCCGTCTCGGGGTTGATGACGTACCGCGCGGGATCGCCGCTGTCGCCACCGAACAGTCCCCACGGTCTGGAGCGGGCCCGATCGCTCAACAACGAGAACGACGCAGCGTGGTCGTAAAACTCCATGTCGCGCCGGACGCCGAGTCCCCCGCGGGTCCGGCCTGCGCCCGCGGAATCCTGGATCAGTTCGTACCGCCGGACGTACAGTGGAATCTCCGATTCGAGTTCCTCGATCGGGCTGTTTGCCGTGTTCTGGAAATGAGTCTGGACTGCCTCCATCCCGTCCTTCTCGGCCCGGGCACCGTACCCACCTGCGACCGTCTCGTAATAGACGTACTTCTCGTCGTCGCGGGGGTCCCGGCCGCCGTACGCTACGTTACACACGATCCCTTTCGTGGCGGCGATGGTCTCCTCTGGCATCGCCTCCGCCATTGCCCTGGTCACGAGGTCGCCGGCCCGCATAGCGATCTCCCAGCCGGCGGCAACCGGCGCGTCATCAACGGGGTTTACCATGGTCCCCTCGGGCGTAATCGTCTCGATCGGCCGATAGAAGCCGTCGTTCTTGGGGAGATCCTCGCCGAGCAACGACATAACGACCGCCATGGATCCGGCGAACGCCATCGCCGGCGTGCAGTTGAGTGGCCCGGTGTTCTGGGTCGCGGTTCCTGTGAAGTCGATCGTCATCTCGTCACCGTCGATTTCGAGCGCGAGACTGAGTTGGACTGGCTCGTCGACGACCCCGTCACCGTCCATGTGATCGCTAGCCTCGTACCGACCGTCCGGGAGGTCCGTGATCGCCGCCCGGACCCTGCGCTCGGTGTACGCGAGCAGCTCGTCGAGGTACTCCCGGACCGTCGTCCCGCCATACTCGTCGACGAGGTCTCGGAAGCGGCGTTCCCCGATTTTGTTCGCTCCCAGTTGGGCCCTGTAATCGCCCAGCCGCATCTCCGACCCCCGGACGTTCCGGGTGATCAGCTGCAGCATCTCCGGGTCGAACTCCCAGTCGGTGATCCCCTTCACTCCTGGCAGGATGAGCCCTTCAGCGAACAGTTCGGTGCTGTCGTTGGGGATACCACCGGGCGTCGAGCCGCCGATGTCGACGTGGTGAGCGGAGTTGGCCGCGTAACCGATGATCTCGTCGTCTTGGTACAGCGGCGAGATGATCATCACGTCCGGGAGATGAACCGCCCCTTTGTACGGGTCGTTGATGAGGATGCCATCCCCTGGATCGAGGTCCCCTGCCCGCTCGCGCATGTTCCGGGGGACGACCGACACCATCGAGCCGACGTGCTGGGGAGCGACGTCGTGCTGGGCGATGTGTCGCAGGTCGGCATCGAACAGCGCACACGTATGGTCGCGTCTGATCTTGATGTTCGTCGAGTAGGCGGTCCGTTGTAGCGTCACGCCCATCTCCTCGACGACGCTCTTCAACGAGTGACGAAAGATCTCGAGGTCGCCCGCCGAAACCATGGCGGGTCCATCCGTGTCCCGCTACAAACCAGTGTCGCCCTCGGTGCGCGGAATTCAAAAGTTACGGAGAATCGGTGAGAAAGCTTCGCGCTTTAGCGCGGGGATGACTCCGACACTCCCGTTCACTTCCGCCCTGCGGGGAGACCGTAGCTCCCCCCGGGACATGGTTCCGTTCATCCGACGCGGCACGTCCGCGCCCACACCGGGACAATCGGACAATCTCGGACGCTCCGACCGACGCCTGACGGTATCCTGTCGGGATACGTCGGGGAATACCGACGTACACCGCTCGGGTACCTCCGACTCCGCTGACTGCCAGGCGAATCCCCGAGGAAACGCGAGGGACGCCCGGTGGGGGCATAGGAGTAACGGCCGCTTGGCACGGCCCGCACCCGTCGGTGTGCGAACCTGCAACTCCCAACGCAGCCGCCCGCGGTGCGGCTCCGGCGGTGGGAATCCTCGCGCTTCAGGACGGGGAGGATGTCAACACTGGACCACGCCTCATTGCCCCCGAGCGGTCGCTCGACGGTCTTGCCCGCCGGCGCGCCTCCATGCCCTGACCCGGTTCCCGATATCGTCATGCCGATTCGCGGTTACGCTTTTTGTTTCAGTCGATCGAATTGCTATACAGCGCTTAGTATTATCAATCCTTGGAGTCAACTACTTAAGCAACACATGTCCGACGCAACCAGACGGGAGTTCATGCGCGTCGGTGGGGCTCTCCTCGGCGGAGCGTTCGTCGGGTCGACGGTCGTCGCCGCCGAGCGCGTGGACCGGTTCCTCGTCGATACCAACGACGCCACGCCGGACGCACTCGAACGGGCCGGGCTCGAGATCGTCACCCGCCTGGACGGGATCGACCTCGTGGTCGTCGCGGGATCGGAAGACCAGGTCGACGGCGTGACCGACGCGTACGGGCCCGATATCGAAGTCACCCAACTCGACCCGGAAGCGGGCCCCCGGCAGGTCGAAGTGTCGGCCGACGGGTCGGCGGTCGACGACCCGCTCTACCCGTACCAGTGGGACAAGCAGGCGATCAACGTCGCCGCCGCCCAGGAGACGGCGACTGGCGACGGGGCGACCATCGCCGTCATCGACACCGGCGTCGATCCGGACCATCCCGACCTGGGTGAGAACGTGGACACGGACCTCTCGCGAAACTTCGTCGGCGAGAATCCCGATCCCGATACGTTCGAGGATCGGGGCTATCACGGGACGTTCGTCGCGGGGGTGGCGGCGGCCCCGGTCAACAGGCAATTGATCGCGGGCGTCGCGCCGGATGCCACGATCGCCGGGTTGCGCGTGTTCCCCAAGACCGTCGATTCCGGCGCGACGTTCAGCGACATCCTTGAGGCGCTCCTATACGCGGTGGCGATCGACGCGGACGTCGCGAACCTCTCGCTGGGTGCGTACCCGATCCCCCGCCAGGCACTCGCCGGGTTCTACGGACGCGTCGTGAATCGGGCGTTCACGTACGTCAACAGCCAAGGGACGCTGCCAGTCGTCGCAGCCGGGAACAACGACGCCGACCTGCAGAAGGACAAGAACCTCATCAGCCTGCCCAACGAGGCCGCTCAGGCGGTGAGTGTCTCAGCGACCGGGCCGGTCGGCTTCGCTGAGGATGGCGACCCGACACATCCCCCGGACGAGCCGTTCGAACGACCCACGAGGTACACCAACTACGGCACGAACGCGATCGACATGGCCGCCCCCGGAGGTGCGGTGACAGGGAATCCTTTCGACCTCGTCCTCGGCCCGGCACCCCCGGCGTACGTGGAGGACGCATTCGGCCACCCACAACCGTATCTGTCCGCGGCCGGCACGAGCTTCGCCGCCCCGCAGGTGGCCGGCATCGCCGCGCTCCTCCGGGAGGTCGACCCGTCGCTGACCGCCGATCAGGTGGAGGCCATCATCGAACGGACCGCGTCGGTTCCCGAGGAGTACGACAAGACCTACTACGGCGCCGGGTTCGTGGACGCCGCCGCGGCCGTCGACGCAGCCGTGACGAGGGGCGGCAACGGGAACGCCGGTGGCAACGACAAAGGCAACTGACGAAGGAGGATAGCCATCCCCCTACTGGCGCTCGAGCGGTCCAGAGCCAACTCATGGGTCGTTTACTCTGTGCGTGGCTCCGGTGGCTGCAGGCAGTCGAGCCGAGATGACGCGGGACCGTTAGCACAGCCCTCACGTTCAGCCTGCGAGGACAGATCACGCGAGTTACAAAACGTGGCTTCAGGGGAACCATTTGTACCTGTGCTGCGTAGCTCCGCGTATGCTGGGGACCGTAAACTTCAGCACCACCGGCGAACCTGGCGACGAACGCCTCGTCCGGGAGTACGTGTTCGACGCGGCCGCCCGGCTCCCGGAGCAACCGGGCTGTGATGGGGTCGCATTCACCCCACTCGCCCGAAAGGCCGACCTCGGAGAAATGGACCTCGAGGGTGGCGTGCTGGTCCAAGTCTGGGGGGACGATGTCGACACCGTTGTCGAGCGGGAGCGTGACCGCTGGGATACACTGGTTGAGGAGGGCCTCGCCGAGTCTTGGGAGTGGTCGGTCGACGACGGGACCCTCGCCGACTACATGGGTGACCGCGGTGCCGACCGCTACTTGGAGTACCAGGCGCTCGCGACGCGACTGTCACGGCTAGTGTACGAGACGTTCGATGCGGCGCCGGACCCGGTGGACGAGTACCCCGGGGAGGACCGGACGGCCCCGGCCGGCGTGGGGTGGTGGCGGCTTCTCCATCTGCTCACGATCCAGCAGAACTACCGGTACCAGCAGGAGCTCGACGCGTACGTCGAGGGGATCCGGTCGACGATTCACACCATCGCCGAGTTCGATAACCGCGATCAAGCGCTCCGCGCGACTAACGCGATCATCGAGTCGCTCGAAGCCCTCCGCGCTGAACTCGACACCTGAGACGGCGGGCCGGCCCATTATTTGACGCGACCGACCCGGACCCGATCGCCTAGCGAGTCAATTCAGGCCTTCATCGCGTGGAGACCCCTTCCCGTCGGTTCGTTCGGTCTCTGTCTGTTCCTCCCGGATCCACGCCCTGGCGGCGTGGAAGGGTCAACTTACAGGTGGCGGTGCCGCCTACCAGACCGGTATCGACGAATGCCGTTCCCGAACTACCCGCAGAAATACCAGTCCCAGCCGCTCGTCACCCCACAGCAGAGCAAGGCTCACAAGGAACAGCACGCCGACGGGGAACTGCCCGATCCGCCGGAGGCGGTCATCCTCTGTTACAGCCGCCGGTTGCTCGAGTACTTCCTCGAGCACTACGACGGGCAACGGATCGACCACTACTACGGGACGCTCTATGCCTTCGACGAGACCGACCGGACCGTCGGCGTCCTCGGCGACTTCGGGATCGGGGCGCCCGTGACCGCGATGCTCATGGAGGAGCTCATCGCGGACGGCGTGGAGACGTTCCTCTCTATCGGGCTTGCTGGCTGTCTTGACGACACAATCGACTTGGGGGAATTCGTCGTCTGTAACGGCGCCATCCGCGACGAGGGGGTGTCTCACCACTACGTGACACCCGCCAAGTACATCCGCCCGAGCGACAGGCTCCTGTCGCGGACCAGACGCGTCCTGACGGACCGCCAGATCCAGTTTCACGTCGGGCCGTCTTGGACGATCGATGCGATTTACCGGGAGACGGAAGCAGAGGTGCGACAGTATGCGGCCGAGGGCGTCCTCACCGTCGAGATGGAGGCGGCGACGGTGTTCACGGTGGCGGCGTCCCAGGGCGTGGACGCCGGGGCGATGTTCGTAGTCAGCGATTATCTCGACCCGACGGGATGGGAGCCGCTGTTTCACCTGTCGATCCAGGAGAAGAGCCTCGACCGGCTCGGCGACCTGGCGATACAGGTGCTCTCGACTCGTGACCGCTGACGGTGGTCCGTCGGCTGTCGACTCGCGCGCTCGGAGGACCCTCCCCTGACGGCGACGCATCTCCCGACGACGGAGTTTCCATGGTGGGAAGACCTGCCCTTTACAACGGACGTGGGATCACGTTAGACCCGTATCTGAGTCCGACAGAGACTGCGATCACGACTGGTCCGGGTCGTCCGGCCCGTCCGCGAGGTCGATCACGGTGTGATTACGCTTGAGGATGCCAAAATCAGTGACGGTGAAAAGTCGGATGACGAGTCCGGAGACAGAGACGAAGGCGAATCGACAGACGACGAACTGGTGGAGGATGACGATGAAGATACAGAGGAAGCCGACGATGACGATGATGACGACTAGACGGCGGGTCTCCCAGATAGCCCCCGCCCGAGACCATGGCTGACGCGGCCCTCCATCACGGAACTCGGCCTGACTGAGAGACTTTCGCGGTTGTCCTCCTGATCCGACACCGGCTTCGATTCTCGCTGGCTTCGTGGCGACCTCCGCGACGAAGGAGTCGCGAGCATCAGGACACGGTCCGACCGCCAGACTAGGTGTCGCTCCAACGTCGGTAAGCGGACAGGTACGGAACGGATGCTAATAGGGTCCTCGGGACGACTTGTCTGTGACGGGACGAATTAGCGGTAGGGATCCTCGACCGGGTACGGGCTGTCAGCCATGTGTCCGAGAGCCGCATCGAAAGCGTCGGGTGCGGTGTCGAACGTACCCTTGTGGTTCCACTCGCCATCAGGGGTGGCCGTATACACGTCGAACTCGCCGCCACGGTAGCGGTGTGACTCCACGTATAGCTCTGTGTCGACGGTCCCATCGTCGTCGAGGAGCAACCAGACACCCAGTTCCTTCCCGCCTTCCAGATCGCGGCGTCGCCGCCAATGCATACCTCCGGATTGACGCGTGACGGTCAAAAGTCCGGGGTGACACGCAGACGGCCGTCCGGCTTGTCCCCCGAGTCATACCCAACCCGGACGGATCGCTGTCTGTGACGGTTCCTCCCGAGTCGAGTAGGGACGTCCTCGACAGAATCACAGGACTCGTGGACACTCATCGGCATTGACCTTCATGGATTCCTCACGGTGACCGCCCTCCCAGTTGTAGTCGTATGTTACATCAGGCCGGAAGCCGCAATCGGTACGTGTGGACCGCGTACCGGAAGACGACCCGCCCCGGGCGGCAAGTCGCGACCCCGGTGAGGACGACGTGGACCCATACGCTGGCGCCGACCTGTCGAAGTACCCCAGCTGGTGGCGGGAGAACATCCGGGAGTTCCGCCAGTACGGTATGCGGCCGTATCGTCCGCCACAACTGACTGACGGGGCGGTCGTGCCCGCGCTTGTCGAGCGAATGGAGGCCGAATACGACGTGAGGATCATGCTTCGAGCGGTCGATCCTCGCATCGGCGATGACTGGGGATTGTACGTCGACGGCGAGCAAGCCGCCAAGGTGGGCCGGGAGCGGGTCGGGGACGGATACACCGAGTACGACCTGACAGCCGAGGAATTCGAGACGCTCGTGCAGGACCACGTCGACCGCCAGACGGAGTCGGGTTAGACGACAACGTATACTGCGCCGTTTTCAACCTGAACGTCGTATGTCGGGACCGCATAGCGGTCGTCGTCGACGCTCTGCCCAGTGGTGATATCGAATCGCCAGGCGTGCCAGGGACACACGATGACATGCGGGTCGTCCTCGTACCGCCATGCCCAGGCGTCCTCCTCGGCCCCGGAATCGAACGCCTGGAGGCCCTGGAGTTCTCCCTCGCAAAGCGGCCCGCCCTGGTGGATGCAGTGGTTGGCAACGGCGAAGTAGTCCCCATCGTACGCGAAGATTGCGACCTCCCGCCCGTCAATGTCGGCGATGACTCTGGACCCGTTGTCGAGTTCATCGGTACTGGCGACCCGGTGGCGCGAGCTCCCGGGCGACATTAGAGTCCGAAGACGTCTCGTGCGGTTTCGCCCATGATCGCCCGGATATCCCCGTCATCCAGCGAGCGAATCGGGTCGAACAGTTCCTCGGGTGGGTCGAAATCGAAGTGCGGGAGGTCGGCGGCGAACATCAGTGATTCCGGCCCGGCCAGCTCGACCATACGGGCCATGGCATCGGGTGAGGGCGGATGGCCCAGCCGCTGGCTCCCAACGTAGAACGCCTCGCGGAAGTACTCGCTTGGCGGCCGGTCCAGCAACGGGAGTTCGTAAGGCCGTTCGAGGTAGTGGTCGTCGAGCCGCCAGAGCAGGTACGGGACCCACCCGATCCCGGCCTCCTGGATGACGACATCGAGATCCGTGAACCGCTCGGGAATGCCCTGAAGGAGCATGTTAGAGACGGCGGGGATTGCCGTCAGCGGGTGTGCGATTGTGTGGCCCTCGGCGTACGTCTCGACCCACTTGTTGATCAGGGGGAACTGCTCGCTCCCCTGGCCGGCCGAGCCGTGCAGACAGACCGGAAGACCGTTGCGCTCCGCGGCCTCGTACAGCGGGTCGTAGTACTCGTGGCCCGGAAGTGGAGCCAGTCCCGTCGAGGGCAGCGCCACGCCGACGATGTCATCCTCCGGCGCGAGGCGGTCGATCTCCGCCGCGGCCGCTTCGGGATCCTGGGGGACCGCCAGGACGGTCGCCTTGATCCCCTCGTGGGCGTCGAGTACCTCGTCTGCGAGCCAGGTGTTATACGCGTTCGCCAGCGCGACTGCAATGCGGTCGTTCTTCACCGTCGGTAATGTCAGGTTCAGGGTCGGGCTGACGATCGAGTAGTCGATACTGAACTCCTCCATCTCGAGGAGTTTGTCGTCGGGGCCGTACGTACCCCCGTCCTCGTCCTCGTCGAACGCGTCGTGCCCGATGTCGTAGTTGTCCGGGAGGTAGGGGCCTTGAATCTCCAGTTGGTAGATGCTGTTGTTCGGGATCGGCGTTCGCTCGACCATGTCTTGGATCGCCGAGTACCGCTCGGCCATGTACGGCAGGACCTGATCGAGAGACTCCATCACGTGGGCGTCGGCGTCGACGACGACCTCGAGGTCGTCGATCGAAGTGACCTGCCCTGGGGATTCCGATGCGCGTGCCATGCGGACACGTCGCGGGACCCATGACTATCAAGACTCCGGGTGTGACATTCAACCTCACGACCATCGGTTTCGGTAACGTCACGTCCATGCTTGGAGGGTCGAGCGCCGACCAGCGGGAACGGCCACCCGAACTCCTTTGCATGACCCATCTGCACACCAGGCATGGAGCTTCAGCGACTCTCCTACCAGCAATTCGAGGCCCGACGCCCGGCTGTCGCCGTCCTGCCGGTCGGCAGCACCGAGCAGCACGGCCCGCACAACCCCCTCGGGACGGACGCGACGGTTGCGAGTGAACTCGCCAGGGCGGCCTGTGAGACGACCGACGCCCTGCTGTTGCCGCCGATCCACGTCGGGCTCGCGGAACACCATCGCAACTTTCCGGGGACCCTGTACGTTTCTCACGATACCCTCCGGAACTACGTCCGGGACGTCCTCCAGTCGGTGGCGCGACACAGTCCGGACGCGGCGATCGTCGTGAACGGGCACGGCGGCAACACCCCTGCCCTCGACGAGGCCTGTGCCCGGGTGTCGCGAGACGACGTCCTCTTTGCGACCGTGTGGGAGTGGTTTGTGGTCACCGACGCCGACGTGGGGCACGGAGGGGATGCCGAGACGTCGCTCAATCTCTACCTCACTCCGGACGACGTGGGCGACCCCGTCGAGGGGGACGCGCCCGAGTGGGGCAAGTATATCAACGGCGCCTCGGTCGCCCACGACACCGACGAGTTCACCGCCAACGGGATTACCGGTGATGCCCGCGGAGCTTCTGCGGAAACCGGTGTCGACCTCTTCGAGGAATCGACGGCTGCCCTCGTTGAGTTGATCGAGTGGGTGCGGAACAACCGAACCTGACAGGGCAGTCGGTCAGCGGACGAGGGTCACGTAAAGCAGGCCGAGACTGACGGCCAGGCAGGCGGCTAGTCCGGCGAACGCCACGGGATACCCGGTGAGCCCCGAAACGAACCCGACGTAGGCGGGTCCGACCGATCCTAGCCCGGTGTAGAGCGTCCGGAAGGCCCCGAAATCGTCCCCGAGGCTGCTGTCCGGAAACCGGTCCATCAGGTACGCCTGCATCACGGGCGGGAACCCGTGGAGGCCGATGCCGATGAGCGCCACCGCCCCGACGACGCCCACAAGCCCGGGCACGAGGAGGAGCACGAGGATACCGCCCCCGGTGATGACGAGTGCGAGGCTGCCGACCCGTGGGCGGGGATACGCGTCACTCGCGCGGCCAGCCAGCGGGCTCATGACGATCCCGATGAGGAAGACGGTCGCGAACCCGGCGTTCGCGACGGCGGGTGGCAGGCTCCGGACCGCCCGGAGGTATGTGGGCAGGAAGCCGATCAGCCCCTGCCAGACCACCGCGTACAGCCCGTATGCGAGAACGAGCCATCGCATCTCACGGGTCTCGAACACCCGCCCGAGCGTGCTCCGGAGCTTGAGCGGCACCCAGGCGAGCCCGTACGACTGCGGCAGCCACCGATGGAGCAGGACCCCGATCCCGGCGAGGCAGACGACGAGGGGAGCGTACAAGCCTCGCCAGACCGCGACGGTGACCACAAACGTGGCGGCGCCGGCCGCGAGCACATTCCCGCCGATCCCAACTGCTAGGTTCACGCCGAACGCCTGGCCGCGCCGCTCCACGAACAACTGCGCGATCGCGATCCGGGCCGCGATCAGGTACAGACCGCCGCCGATGCCCAGGAGGGCGGTCGCCGCGACGAATAGCGGATACGTAACCGCCGTGCCGAGCAGTCCGAACCCGGCCGCCAGGACCGTGACACCGGCGGCGAGCGCGGTTTTGACCGACAGGTCGTTGGCGATCCGGCCACCCAGGTACTGACACCCCGCGAAGCAGGCCCACATGACGCTCAGCGCGGTCCCGGCCTGGAACGACGAGATCACAAGGTCATCGATGATCGCCGGAAGCAGCGGCGGCAGGGCCTGCTGTCCAAGCGAGAGGAGCCCCCAGCCGGCCGAGATGGTGAGGAACAGGCGTCCGGTCGTACCCCTCACGAGGCGTTCCTCGCTGTCGACCGCTGCGGTGGCACTCATGCGTTCCGGACCCCGTCTCCCGGGAATGATACTCCCTTGTAGACGGCTGGAGACGTGGGTGTCCGGTCGCCCGGGTGAGCTAAACACTTGTGGGAACCGGCCAATCGTCTCGCTCAGAAGCCCATATCACCGACTGTGAGCGACTCGTTGGCGGTGTAATCGTTTACCCGGTTGCGGAAAACGGATCGCGATCGACGAGGGTCGTATCGGACCTCCACGAGCGCCGCCAGTCGGCCCGTCTCAACGCCCGATATCTGTACCGGTGGGCCGGGAGCCCGTGCCCATTTCGCCGTCGTCGACGCGGACGGGGGGATTGACGGGGCCACCCTGAACGACATCGCGGTCGTTTACGAGGACGGGACTCGGGTCCACCCGTGACTGCCGGCCGGCGACCGATCCTGTCGTTGGCAGGACGGTCGACGCATCGCCCGGCCCAAAGAACCAAGCGCCGGGTCCCGCGAACAGGCGTATGGTCGAGTTCGCCGTCAACATCCCGACGAGCGCGGGCGCCTCGGAGTACAGCAATCTTGCGTTCTGCGACGAGATCAGCTGGGCCAAGCAACGTCGGTTCGGGACTGCAATCGAGGACCTCGGGTTCGACGGGATCGCGGTTCCCGACCACCTGATGACCGGCGACGGGCCGACGACTGAGTGTCTCACGACGCTTGCCGGACTGGCGGGTGCGACCGACGACGTTTACCTCTACCCGAAGACGATCAACAATCACCTGCGACACGGCCCGTTGCTCGGGAAGATCTGTGCGACGCTGGACAATGTCAGCGATGGACGGCTCAAGCTGGGCATGGGTGCCGGCTGGAAGAACGACGAGGCGGTCGCGTACGGGTACGACTGGCCCCCGGCGCCCGAACGGCTCTACGAGATGGAGGAGGCCATCCAGGTCATCAAACGGCTCTGGACACAGGACCGCGTCTCGTTCGACGGCGACTACTACACCCTTGAGGGGGCGGTGTGCAAGCCGCATCCGACCCAGGAGCCCCGGCCGCCGATCATGGTCGGCGGGGGCGGCGAGGAGTTCACGCTGCGGATCACTGCCAAACACGCCGACACGTGGAACTACTGGGGGCCGGGCCATGTGATGGACCACAAGCTGGACGTCCTTGCGGCCCACTGTGACACGTACGACACCGACTTCGAGGCGATCGAGAAGTCGTGGTTCTCGCGGTGTGTCATCCGGGAGACGTGGGATGCAGTCGAGGAGATTCTGGAGGTCGCGCCGCGGTTCCGGCCGACCGACGACCCGTCGACACTGGAGGACGGCGACTACCAGTACCTGGTCGGGACACCCCCCGAAGTCCGGGAGACGGTCCAGGAGTTCGTCGACCTCGGGATCGAGGAGGTCGTCGTGGAGTTTGTCGACTTCCCCGAGACGACCGGCGCCGAACTGTTCGCCGACGAGGTGCTCCCGGCCTTCGAGTGACAGCAACGCCTCCGTCACTCGCTCCGATCCCGTCTAGCGGAGGCCGGCACCGCCGTCAACGTTGACCACGCTGCCGGTCATATAGGCCGCGCCGTCGCCACAGAGGAAGGCGATCACGCGGGCGACCTCGTCCGGGCTACCCAGCCGGCCCGCGGGGACGGTCTCCAAGAACGCCGCACGCTCGTCGGCATCCCAGAGGTCGTCCTTGTACGCGAGGCGCGTGTCGATGAGGCCCGGGACGACGCAGTTGACCTGAACGTCCGGCGCGAGTTGCTTGGCGGCACCCTTGGTGAGGCCGAAGATGCCGGCCTTCGACGCCGAGTAGTGGACGCCGGCGCTGGCGGAGCCGCGCTGGCCGGCCCCGCTGGAGACGTTGACGATCCAGCCCTCACCACGCTCGACCATCCGTGGCCCGAGTTCGTGGATCGTGTTGTACTGACCCATGAGGTTAATCTCGAGCGTGCGTTGCCACTCGTCGGGGGTCAGGTCGCCGACCCAGGCGTACTCGGCCACCGCGGCGTTGTTGACGAGCGCATCCACACGACAGTCCGCCTCGAGGTCGGCGATGGCCCCCCGGACGGCCTCTTGATCGCTCACATCCACAACGCACGCCCGGCCGCCGTCGACGTCTTCGGCGACGTCCTCGACGGCGTCGTCGATGTCGAGACAGGCCACATAATCGAACCTAGGGATGTCCGCCAGGCGGCGGGCGGTCGCTTCGCCGACGCCGCGGGCGGCGCCGGTGACGAGTGCTGCTGTCGGGTCGGATGCCATGCTGGCGGGTCGTGGGCCGGCGTCTAAAACACCGTGTGTACGGGCCCTCGAGCGGCTAGTTGAGCTTGATCGTCTGGAGGTTCTCGTTGACCTTTACCGCGACGTTGTAATCCTCGACGTTCCCGGCCACGCCGCGCAGCAGTTCCTGGTAGCCGTAGGTGACCCACGGTCCCCGCTCGTGCGCGATGCGGTTGGCCTCCTGGTAGATGGAGTCCCGCTCGTCCGGGTCGTAGGTCGTCCGTCCGTCCCGGATCAGTTGGATGAACTCCTCGTCATACCAGGCCGAGAAGTTGAACGTGTTGTAGCCCTCGGTGTCGCGGGACACCCAGTTCTGATCGGTCGGGAAGTCCGCCTCGTCCACGCCCGGGTCAAGTAGGGTGAAGAGAATGTTGTCCGGGTCGGCGTTGTCGGTTACCCACCCGGATTGGATGAGGTCGTGGTTCCCCTCGACGCCATAGGTAAACCAGTCGCCGAACGGCATCTGGTTGATCTCCACGTCGATGCCAACCTCGTCCAGGTTCGACCGGACGACCTCCGCCGTTTGTAGCGGCGCCGGGTGGTACGTCCGCGGGTTCTGGAAGGTAGCGACCTCGACCGAGAACCCGTCGCCGTATCCCGCTTCCTCGAGGAGCGACTGGGCCTGGTCCGGGTCGTGCGGGAACGGATCCAGGTCCTCGTTGTACCCGGGCATGACCGGCGGCAACGGTTGCGTTCCGACTTGTGCAAAGCCCTGGTACAGTTCCTCGACGATGGTCTGGGTGTCGACGGCGTGCTTCATCGCACGCCGGACCCGCTCGTCGCGGAACTCCTCGCGAGTCTCAAGGTTCATCACGAGGTTGCCGACGTTGCCCCCGACCTTCTGGCGGAGGTTAACACCGCTCGCGTTGCTTACCTGTTCGGCGGTCGTCGGGGTCAACCCGTCCACCAACTGCGACTCGCCGTTAATGAGCGACTGGACCCGAGTGGAGTTCTCCGAGATGGCGTTGAACACTACCTCCTCGACGAACGGTCCCTCGAGATACCAGCCGTCCTCCTTGGCTGTCAGGAACGTCCGCTGGTTCCCGTCGTCCACCTCGTCGAGCGCGAACGGCCCGGTCCCGACCGCGTCCTTCGTGATGTCCATCTCCGACTCGATGGCGCTCTGCGGGAGGATTGACGCCGACCACATCGCGAGGTTCCGCAGGATGGGAGCGAACGTCTGGCTGAGTTCCATCGACACTTCGTAGTCGCCCTCCTTCGTCACGTCCGTCACACGGCCGAACGTGAACCCGGCGTAACCGTTCTGGTTTCCATCGGTCACGTCCTCGACGAAGTACTCGTAGTCGGAGTCAGTATACCGCCGGAACGTCGCCACTACGTCGTCGGCGGTGAACTCGTCGCCGTTGTGGAAGGTGACCCCCTCGCGGAGTGTCAACGACACCGTGGTCCCCGAGACTGACCACTCAGTCGCGAGCGCCTCCCGGAGTGTGGTGCCGCCGGGCACGAACCGGAGGATCGGGTCGTAGACGCTCATGATCACCTTGATATTGTCGTTGGACACCGCATCGGCCGTCATGAAGTCCAGCGACGAGACGTGGTTGGCCCGCGAGTAGATCAGCTGCCCCTCGGGTTCGGTCCCGCCGTCCATATCACCGTCCTCGGTCGTGGCCGTGTCGTCCATATCACCGTCCTCGGTCGTTCCGTCACCGTCGGTTCCGCCGTCACCCGAACAGCCGGCGATCGATACCGCACCGGCCACCGTTCCCACTTTCGTCAGGAATCCACGCCTGTCGGTTGTCCTCTCGGCTGACATACGCGATACATTTCAGGCCTGTTATGAAAAGACTTGCGTGACGATAACATTCCCCGCGAGCCGTCCTGCGGGTTCGGTCACTCCGGCGGGTTGTGAAGATGACACGCTGTCGGATGTGCGCCCGTATCGAGATCAGGCTCCCGGCGCTCGCAGACGCTCTCGAAGTGCTGCCGTAACACGTCCTCGGCGGCGTCCCACTCGTCGGCCACCACGTACCGGATCGCCTCCATAACCGGTTGGTGAGCCGACGGCGGGAGCTCCGTCTGGAAGAACCGGTCGTACAGGACGTCCGCCGGACTGGCGGGCGCGGTCCCCCCGTCGGCGCTCGCGCTGGCCGGCTGGCTGTCCGGGGTTGCCGTTCTCCGATCCTCCCCGAGTTCGATGGCCTCGTCCTCGACCCGCTGGCGGAAGTCCATGATCGCCCGATACGTCTCCTGATTGATATCTAAGTCGTCCGGCGGGATGACCGCGGGACACCGGGTCCGGAAGCTACATCCGCTCGGCGGGTCGATCGGGCTGGGGACGTCGCCCTGAAGGATGACCCGGTCGGTCTCCGTCGTCGGATCCGGAACCGGCACGGCCGACAGCAGAGCCCTGGTGTACGGGTGCTTGGGATCCGCAAACAGGGCGTCCGAGGTGGCGACCTCGACGATCTTGCCCAGGTACATGACGGCGACCCGGTCGGAGATGTGCCGCACGACGCTCAGGTCGTGGGCGATGAACAGGTACGTGAGGTTGAACTCGTTCTGGAGGTCCTCGAGCAGGTTGATGATCTGAGCCTGAACGGAGACGTCCAGCGCCGAGACGGGCTCGTCCAACACGATGAAATCGGGATCGACCGCCAGCGCCCGGGCGATCCCAACGCGCTGACGCTGGCCGCCGGACAGCTCGTGGGGGTACCGGTCGACCTGGTCGGTCGAGAGCCCAACGGCCTCGACCAAATCCAGGACCCGGTCGCGACGCTGCTGGCCGACCGACTGGCCCTCCGGGGGGTCTTCGGCGGGCAGGTCGTGAATCTCCAGCGGTTCCCGGATCGTCTGTCCGACCGTCTGTCGCGGGTCCAGGCTCGACATCGGGTCCTGGAAGATCATCTGCATGTCCTTCCGGCGCTCCCGGAGGGCACTCCGTGACAGGTCTTCGAGGTCGGTTCCGCTGACCACGACCCGGCCGTCCGTTGGAGGATCCAGGTGCAACAGGGCCCGACCGAGGGTGGACTTTCCGCAGCCGGATTCGCCGACCAGCCCCACCGTCTCGCCTTGCCGAATGGTAAGCGATACGCCGTCGACGGCCTTCACGCTACGGTCAGCGCCCAACAGCCGGTCGAGCAGGTCGTCGTTCTGGGCGAAATACTTGCGGACGCCGTCCAACTGCACGAGGTCGTCGCCGATTTCGACCGGCTCGAGGTTTGGCTCGCCGTCCGCCGCCGTTCCGTACGTGCTTGTGTCGAACGTCTCGAGGATGCACTTCGAGCGGTGGGCAACGTCGGCCGATCCGTGCTCCAAGTACGGGATTTCTCCTTGCGTGCACTCCGGCTGTTCCCACGGACAGCGTGGCGCGAAATGACACCCGTCCGGCAGGTCGATTAGGTCCGGAACGTTCCCCTTGATCGGGGTGAGCCGATCGGCGTCCTCTTGCGGGATCGATTCCAGCAGGGTGTACGTGTACGGATGTGCAGGGTTCGCGAAGATCTCCTCGACGGGCCCCTCCTCGACGATCTCGCCGGCATACATGACGGCCACCCGGTCACACACCTCAGCAATGACGCCCAGGTCGTGGGTAATGAACAGTACCGACATGCCGTACTCGTCCTGGAGGTCGTTGATCAGGTCAAGGATCTGTGCCTGGATCGTGACGTCCAGCGCGGTCGTTGGTTCGTCGGCGATAAGCAACTGCGGCCGGCAG
The DNA here is from genome assembly GCA_964502585.1 of uncultured Candidatus Halobonum sp. Lineage (GTDB taxonomy): Archaea > Halobacteriota > Halobacteria > Halobacteriales > Haloferacaceae > CAZCXJ01. The sequence continues at coordinate 15,915 of CAZCXJ010000015.1, read as the reverse complement.
GCCAGCGCGATCGCGATGAGCACCCGCTGGCGCATCCCTCCGGAGAACGACCGCGGGTATTCGTCGACCCGGGCCTCCGGCTCTGGGATACCTACCTCCCGGAGCATGTCGATGGTGTCCTCCAGGACCGCCTCGTCGACGTCGCGCCCGAGTTTCGGCAGGATCTCCCGGATGGCGTTCAGCCAAGTGTCCGGGCGCTTCTGGCCGTACCGGTGCAGCCGTAAACTCTCCGCTACCTGTTCACCGATCGGGATAGCGGGGTTGAGCGAACTCATCGGGTCCTGGAAGATCATTCCAATCTCTCCGCCCCGGATGTCCCGCATCACCGTCTCCGGCGCCGCCACGAGGTCGATCGCACCCGCCTCGACCGTGAGGAACCCGTCGTCGTCGGCCGTCCCTAGCGCGTCCGGGTACTCCCGTGCCAGACGCCTGGCGGCCGTCTCGGCCGTCACCGATGCCGGCGCCGCGTCCCAGTTGACCGACACCTCATCCAAGTAGACGTATCCCGACGTGGCAGTATCGGCGACAGCGTGGACCTCCTCCGCCGCTGCCGATGGCCCGACGGTGCCAGCCTCCAGGTCCGCGGCGAGTTCCTCGAGTTCCGCGCCTACGTCGGCGGGGTCGTCCACCGATCCCTCGCCCCCGAGGTCGGCGCCGATGCCGGCTAGTTCCGCCCGGGCCTGCGTGAGCATCTCCGCGTCGGCCGCCAGCCGAAGGTCCTCGGCGACGTCCCGTAGCGCCCGGATTAGCCCGCTCGGGTACGACGCGATTGCTGTCGGATGCTCGCGGGCGACCCGGGCGACGCTGCCGGGGTTTCGGAAGGCGACGGATCCGGTCGTCACCTCGCCCGGCTCCTCGATGAGTTGCATGATCGAGAGGGCTGTGACGCTCTTGCCGGACCCGCTCTCGCCCACCAGTCCCACCGTCTCGCCCTCAGGGATGTCCAGGTCGATGCCGTCGATCGCCTTGACGACGCCCTGCTCGGTCCGGAACTCCGTTCGGATACCGTCCAGCGAGAGCAGATCAGTCATCGGGTCCCCCCCCGATCCAGCGACTCGGTGATCCCGAGTGACAGGTCGACAGTGGCTGAGCGTGTCCGGTCATAGGAGGATCGTGAGCAGGGTGATGCCGAGCATGCCGCCGGCGCCGAACCCGGCGATCCGGCTCATCGCCCGCCGGGAGTCCCGTTCGGACCAGCGGCTGCCCGTCTCGAGGTAGCGTTGCATGTTCTCGATACCGCGGCCGGCCATTACCGATCCTGACCACCCCAGGACCGCGAACCCCAGGACTAGTGCGGCCAGCGCGAACGTGGTGGTGGTGGCCCGCTCCGGGTCAGCGGTCGCGCCCACCGTCACCAGCCACCCAAGGACCGAGACGACGCCCCCGACCAGGGCACCCCCACCCACCAGCCGCGAGCGCACGCGGATCGCGTCGGGGCCCGACCCCGTCATCAGTCGATAGCCTCCCGCATCCGTGGGTCGAGCGCGTCGCGCATTCCGTCACCCAGCAGATTGAACCCGAGGACGGTAATCGCGAGGAAGAGTCCGGGGAAGAACGACCACCACCACTGCCCCGTCAGCAATCCGAAGCGGACGCCGTTCGAGAGCATTAGCCCCCAGGACGGTGTGCCCGCGGTCGCGCCGAAGCCGAGGAACGACAGCGCTGCCAGGTCGATGATCGCGAGGCCGAAGTTGAGCGTGCTCTGGACGGTAATCGGTGCGAGGGTGTTGGGCAGGATGTGCCGGATCAGGACGCGTGCGTCCTTGGCGCCGATTGCGATGGTCGCGTCGATGAACTCGTCTTCCAAGACGGCCAGCGCGGCCCCGCGGATGACCCGCGCGAACCGCGGGGTATACACGAGGGTCAGTGCGGCGACAGCTCGCCACAGCCCCAACTCGTCGGGGAAGATCGACACGATCGCCAGCGCCAACAGTAGCGACGGGAACGCCAGGAGGACGTCCATCGACCGCATGACGACGTTGTCCGTCACGTCGCCGTAGTAAGCGGCGATGATCCCCAGACCGATGCCGAACGTGGTGGACAACCCGACCGTGATGGTTCCGTAAAGCATCGCCAGCCAGGCGCCGTACAGCACCCGACTGAAGATGTCTCGCGCCTGGCGGTCTGTCCCGAACAGGTACTCGAGGGTTGGCGACTGAAGCTGGGGGTTTTCTCCCAGCTTGGTCTGTAACAGTACTTCGATATCCAGCGTCAGCCGAGCGTACACCGCCACCACGACGACCGTGCCGATGAGCACCAGCCCGACCAGCGCGAGCCGGTTGGACAGCAGGTCCGACAGGAACGGCGAGCTCCGGATTCGGTCGAGCAGCCCGCGTGACTCCGTCCGTGGGGCGGTCTCGGTGCTCATTGTTCGATCCGTGGGTCGAGATACGAGTAGGTCATGTCGACACCCAAGTTCACCAGTGTGAACAGGATCGCGAATGTCAACACGGTGCCCTGTACCACCGGGTAGTCGCTCACCTGAACCGCCTCGACCAGCAACCGCCCGATTCCACCGATCCCGAACACTGTCTCTGTCAGGACTGCTCCGCCTAGTAGCGTCCCGAACTGAATGCCGATGACAGTCACCACCGGGATGAGCGCGTTCCGGAACCCGTGTTTCAGGATCGTGATTTTCGCGCCCTGGCCCTTTGCCCGGGCGGTCCGGATGTAGTCTTGCCGGACCACCTCGAGCATTGACGAACGCATCATCCGGGAGATCAGCGCCATGGAGTAGATTCCGATAACGCCGGCTGGGAGGATCATGTGCCGGGCGGCGGAGCCGAACGCGCCGAAGTGGTCCGGGTCGAACCCGTTCTCGAGGGACTGCTGGACCCCCCACACCAGCGCGTCGACGGTGATGAGTCGGGTCATCGCTGGCACGCGGTAGTCGATCCCGATCCGGCCGCTGGTCGGCAGGACGCCCAGCCAGACCGCGAACACCAGGATGAGCAGCGGACCGCTCCAGAAGATGGGGATGCTGATCCCTGACAGCGCCCCAACCCGGGTCAGGTGGTCGACGAGGCTGTCCTGCTTGACCGCGCTCAACACGCCGACCGGGATCCCCAGCAGGATCCCCAGTAACTGGCCGTACACGGCCAACTCGAGTGTGATCGGGAGCTTGATGCGGAGAACCTCCCGGACGCTCAGGCCCGCTTCGACCTTGAACGACTGGCCGAACTCGAACTGAGCGGCGTCGACCAGGAACCGGACGTACTGGACGTAGATGGGGTCGTCCAGCCCCAGCGACGTCCGGATGTTCCGGATCGTCTCTTGGGAGGCGTTTTTCCCGGCAATGATAACCGCCGGGTCGCCCGGCGACAGGTGTAAGATCGAGAAGACGATCGTTGCGACGCCGAACAGTACCGGGACTAGCAGGAGGAGCCGCTTCACGACGAACCGCAGGGAAACGGCCATCCGTGTCCCCGCATCGGACGGGGTGGGTTAAGTATCGTGGGGTCGGGACCGAGCCGCAACCGGTGGACGACGGGGACAGGGTTTTGCGGCCCGCGCCGGACCCCCGCGTATGGCGGACGATCCCGACGACCCACTGGCCCGACAAGGGGCCGACCCCGCGGTCCTGGACGCCTGGCCGGCAATGCAGGAGGATGTGGATGCCCTTGCGGCCGAGTTCCGGGACCGTGGCTGGGACGTCATCGAGATCCACCCGGGCGACGTGGTCTCGCTGGCTCCCGGGGAGCACGACCGGTGGGGACTGGATGTCCTCACGCCGGATGACGAACTCGAGGCGGTCGCGGCGGCCGTCGAGGAGGCGGCGTTCGACGAACTCGACGTGTACCGCCGCGTGGAGGGGAGCTACGTGTTCGTGCTGGTCGTGGCTCGGGATGCTCCGACCGAGCGGGCCATCCTGATTCCAGCCTACTTCCGGCGTGACGCGGCGGCACCGCTCCGCGGATACGCCCGCGAGCGGGGGGAGATCCACGTCCACCTACGGCCTCTGACCCGAACGCCCGTCATCACCTTCTCCCACGACGAGCCGGCGTTGTTCTTTCCCGAGGACGACTAGCCAGCCTGGTCACCCCCGAGACTTTCCACCCGGGGGCGTCAGCCTGGCGTATGCGCCTCCAGGACCGGACAGCTGTCATCACCGGCGCCGCCAGCGGCATCGGACGGGCGACGGCGCTCGCGTTCGCTGACCACGGCGCGGATGTGATCGTGGCGGACACGCGGGAACAGCCCCGGCGCGGCGGCACGCCCACTGTCACCCGGATCACCGACGAGACAGACCGACGGGCCGAGTACGTCGCCTGTGACGTGCGTGACCCGGCGACCGTCGAGACCGCGCTTGAGGCAGCTGAGGCTCTCGGCGGGCTCGACGTCCTCGTGAACAACGCCGGCGTGTTCCATCACGGCGACCCGCTCGAGACCACACCTGACGAGTATGACCGCGTGGCGGACGTGAACGCGCGCGGGACCTTCTTCGCGACCCAGGCGGCGGGCCGACGCTTGGCTGAGGCTGACGGAGGCACCATCATCAACGTGGCCAGTACCAGCGGGTTCCGGGCCGAGGGGCCGATCACGGCCTACGGGATGTCGAAAGCGGCCGTGATGCATCTCACGCGCGGGTTCGCCGACGCGCTCGGGCCGGCGGGGGTCCGTGTGAACGCCGTCTGCCCGGGCGCGATCGACACGGCACTGTCGCGGGACCGGAGCCCTGCCGAACGCGACGCTCTCGTCGAGTCGATCCCTAGTCGGCGCATCGGCGACCCCGCTGACGTCGCCGACACCATCGTGTTCCTGGCGAGCGACGCCGCCGACTACATCACCGGGGAGACGCTCGTAGTCGACGGCGGGCTCAGTCTGTAGCGGCGCCCCTCCTTGGCCGCTTCCATATACGTGGATGCAGCGACTCCACCCGCCAGCATGCGCCTTGTGTGCATTCGCCACCGAAAGCCGTGACTGCGCTCGCCACCAGTCCCCCCACACGAGCCGGTTCGGCTACCCGGTCCGATGTCACGAGGTGCCACCCCGCAAGCGGACTACTAGTCCCAGTAGTCGGTCTCGTCGTTCAGGCGATAGTACCCTTCCAGCGAGCGCCCCTCCCGCGAGCCTGGGGCCGCCCCGACGTAGACGCCGAACTTCCCCATCTCGGGATACACGGTCACGTCCGGCTCGTTCATCGTCGACACCATCAGATACCGCAACGGCTCGTCGCCGTCGTTGACCAGCTGATGGCTCCCCCGCTCATCGGCGGGCAGTGCCACGAAGTCACCGCTCTCGAGGGGCGTCTCGCCGTCGGCCGCCCGGAGCGTGCCCGTGCCACTCAACACGAAGACGGCCTCCTCGTTGGCCGTGTGATAGTGATACGGCCATGACCGCTTGCCGGGTGGCAGTTCGTAGAGGCTGCATCCGAGCTTCTCGGCTGCGACGGCGTTCGAGAGTTCCTTTCGGCGGAACTCGTGATCGTCGTGGTCGTACGTCTTCCAGTCGACCGAGTCGCGGTTGACTTTCTCCATGATACTCACGTTCGCTAACGTGTCTGCGAAAATAGGGATACCGTCCGCTGGAGGACCAGTCGATCGGTCCGTCGGCCCCCAGCGCGGAAGTCCCGGAGCCACCCCGTGGCTGTCACTTCCCGTCCGGGGTGGACTCAGGCCGGTCCTCGTCGATAGCCAGGCGACGGCGTTTGGACGATACCCACCCGACCGTCAGGCCGCCTCGCTGTCACCAGATGCCCGGCAGACAGTTCTCGCTGGCCTTCGTCCCGGTATCGAGGGGCTACCCCTGATCGTCCCAGATCCCCGGCCGGAGCTGGAGTCCCGAGGTGTACACGTTGTTCTTCTGGAAGATCTCCGCCACCTCGAGCGCCTCGAAGACTGCCCCCTGGGTCGCGCCTCGGTCGACGAGCCGGTCCCGGTGGAGGCGGGCACCGTACCCCGAGCTGTTAGCGACCGACACGCCGAAGGCGACGAACTCCTTGTCGAGAGGATCCAGCGTGCCTTGCTGCATGACCGCCCGCTCGCGTTTCCACACCTCCGCCGCGTACTCCGGGTCCCGGGCCATGACCCGGTAGTACCGGGGGACCACGCCTAACGTCTCCTCGATCTCCGCGAGCAGCCCGTCGGCGTCCCCGACCGCCTCGAACAGCGGGTCGCCGTCTGCATGGGTGACCGCGTCGAACCGGTTGACGCCCGTGAAGTGGGCGGCCACGCCCACCAGTTCAACGAGTTCGCTGTCCGGGCGGTCGAACAACTGTTTCTGGAGTTTGGTGTGGACCGCCACGCAGTACGAGCAGTTGTTCACCATCGAGACGGCCACCGCGACGAGCTCCTTCAGTTCGCGGGGCAGTTCCCCCTCGAGCATGACGTGGCGGTGCTCCGTGCCCATCTGGTCGAGCAGCGGCGGGTACCGGCCCGCCGCCTTCGCGTACGGGGTCATGCCCGGCGCGCCGGTGTACTCCCGCAGTCGCTCGTCGTACCGGTGGACTTCCTCCGAGTACTCCTCGGCGTCGAGCAAGTCGACGATTGCCATGCGTCCGTCACGGTGCGGACGCACTTGGACCCGTCGTGTCGACCAGTCGACGCCCGCCATGGCGGAGGCCGTGGGGGCGGCAGGCGACCCGGCCTTCTTTGCGCCGCGCGGGCGACGCCCTTGTATGGACGACCCGGACCGGGCGACGCTTGCCCAGCAGTACGCCGATGCCGAGAACCTCGACGCCCGGATCGCCCTGCACGAGGAGTACGAGGTCGCCGACCGTGACTGGTGGCACTGGGTGTTCGACCACTACGAGACGCTGCCGGCCGAGGCGGACGTCTTGGAGGCCGGCTGCGGGCCTGGCATGCTCTGGCGGGACACCGCTGACCGTGTCCCCCCAGGTTGGACCCTGCTGTTGACCGACTTCTCGGTCGGCATGGCCCAAGAGGCCCGGGCGACACTGGGGGCTGCCGGCATCACGGCGAGCCTCGGCGTGGCGGCCGCGGAAGCCCTCCCGCTGCCGGCCGCCAGCGCCGACGCCGTGATCGCCAATCACGTGCTATATCACGCCGACCGTGACGCCGCCCTCCCCGAGATCCGGCGCGTGCTACGCCCGGTCGGGCGGCTGTTCGCCACCACGAACAGCGAGACGAACCTGCGCGAGTTGCGGGACCTGCTCGCGGCGACCACGGGGTACGAGTCCCCGGCCGCGAGCGCGTTCAGCTTGGAGACGGGTGCGGCCCAGCTCGAGCAGTACTTCGAGACGGTTCACCGCAACGAACGCGGCTCGGTGCTTCGGGTGCCTGACCTGGAGCCGCTGGTGGCCTACGCCGGTTCTCTGCCGGCCGTGGAGGAGGAGCGACTCGCTGCGTTCGCCCACAGAGCGGCCGACCGCCTCGCCGACGGGCCCCTCGAGATCCACAAGCGGATGGGCCTGTTCGTCGCCGAAAAGGCTCCGTAATCGATGGGTCACCCTTTTGATCCCCAGTCCCACTGGCGAGACTTCGCCCCTGGGGAACAGGTGATTCCGCCCGACAGCGAGCCGTCCTGACCGAGACCGCATCCGAGGGGACTCCTATGGAACCCCCAGCCGTCGGACTGACGGCCCCGGCGGCCGGTTGCCAAGGGGGCCCGATCGAGTGGACGTCAGCCCTGGTCCATGGACCTCGGACGCCGTCGACTGGCGTTGTTTCCAGGGCGCTGTCCGAGCCCTTCCGCGCCGACATGCGCCCGGACGGGACCTCCTCGCCCAGAACGCTTGGTTCCCCGTCAACGGGTGGGACAGGCCCGGTGGAATTCCCGGAGTGCGGGAGGCGGCAACTGCTCCCGGAGCGTTTCAGCGCTCGTGTCCGACAGCGTAGCCACGCTTGTCGTGCTTCCGTCCACGGGCCTTCTCGTGTGTTATCCCGACCGCGACCAAGCCGGCAGGTACGGTCGTGTGTACGTCTCGGACGACCTCGGGGGGCTCAAGGGCGTGCTCTACGGGGTTTGGGCGACGGATGACACACGACGACACTGCCGCGGGCGAGCCAGGTGCCGAACCTGCCGAGGAGCCGATCCGGATCGTCCTGGTGAGCGGCTTTCTCGGGGCAGGAAAGACGACCGCGCTCCGGACTATCGGGACGGAGCTAACCGACCGGGGGTACACCGTCGGGATGATCACGAACGACCAGGCCAGCGGCCTCGTTGATACGTCCATCCTCGACCGGACCGACGCTCCGGTCGTCGAGATTCCTGGGGGGTGTTTCTGCTGCAACTTCGAGCAGCTCCTGAAGGCTGCCCACGCGATCGGCACTCACGACCTCGACCTCCTGCTCGCGGAGCCGGTCGGGAGCTGCACCGACCTAGTCGCCACGGTCGTGAACCCGCTTCGGTCGTTGCACGCCGCCGACTTTACCGTCGCTCCCTTAACGACGGTCCTCGATCCTGAGCGCGTGCGGGCGTACCTCAGTGACGACGCGGCGGTCCTGCCCGAGGAGGTGCGGTACATCTTCCGGATGCAGGTCGAGGAGGCTGACCTGCTGGTACTCAACAAAACGGACACGCTCGGCGACGACGAGACCGCACGGCTGGTGGCCGAACTCGAGGGCCGGGTCGGAGACCGGCCGGTCCTTCCCGTGTCCGCCCGGGAGGCGACCGGGATCGACCGGTGGTTGACGACCGTCCTCGAGGATGTCGACACGCCGGCCGCCGCAGCCATCGACGGTCCGGCGACGACGGATGGCCGGGCGCTCACCGATATCGACTACGACACGTACGCCGAAGGCGAGGCGAAACTCGGGTGGGTGAACCTGACGGTCAGCCTCGCGGGGCAGTTCGACGCGACGCGAGTCCAGCGGGACCTGATGGATCGCGTCCGGGCGGCGCTACGGACGGCTGGGATCGAGGTCGCCCACCTGAAGTTCTCCGTCGCCGCCGCGGACGAGTTGGCCCATGCCAACCTCACGTCGACCGCCGCCGCGCCGAGCTACAGCGGCCCCGACCTGGGGACCGTCGAGGAAGCCCGGCTCCTGTTCAACGCCCGGGCGGTGGGCGGCCCCGCCGAGATCCGTCGCATCGCGGAGCAGGCGATCGACGAGACGGCCGCCGGGGCGGACGTGGCCGTCACGGTCGAGCAGGCGGAGGCGTTCCGTCCGGAGTACCCCGAGCCGGTTCATCGGATGGCCGAGGAGTCCGCGGCCTCCGGTTCCTCGCCGACGGACTGAGACCCCGCGAGTAGAGATCGTCCGGCCGCCCCAGACGTGTCGTCAGCGGAGATCGACGGGCCACAACATCGTCGCCCGGACCGTCCCTGCGGGACCCTCGTTGCCAGGCCGGTGGTGAATCGAACGGCGGGCTGTGGCTGCCGTCACGCGCCAGCCGCTTTTTCCCCTGAATCACGCCTGCCTGGCTCGACGTCCCGCCCGTCTACGTCACAGGCCGGTCGTCGCGCGGATCAGCAATCGAAAATGCAGATTTGCTCGGTCAGAAAATGTGGATTGTTATACTTGTACTCACGCTACTATGTCGTACTCGTGGCTGATGAGCAAGCGCTTGACCCGCTTGACGTGTTCGCCCTCCTCGACGACGAGTATGCGCGGGCGATCCTTGCTGCTCTCAGTCACCAACCCATGACAGCAACCACTCTCAGTGACCAGTGTAAAATGTCGCTCACGACGGTCTATCGGCGGTTGAGTCTACTGGAACAGTGTGGATTGATCGTCTCGGAAACGGTCGTCGACGCCGATGGCCATCACGAGGAACGATATAGGACGGAGTTCGAGGAACTCCGTGTCCGACTCGACGATGGTGAGTTTCAGGTCCGGTTGTCAGCAGCCACACTGAGCAAGGAATTCGCCGACAGCTTCACCGCCCTGTGGGAGGGACTCTGATGCTTGTGCAACTGGGACTCGAGTTCCAGACCTGGATAACCGTCCTGGGATTGGGTCAGATCCTCCTTGCGTCTGCGATCGCTGGACTGGCGGTGCTCGGATACCTCAGAAACAGCAGCCGTCCCATGCTCCTCCTGGGAACGGGAATCGTGGGGCTGACGATCGCCCCAGTCGTCTTCCGATATGCCTTCCAGGAGCTCGCTGGGTTACAAAACAGTGCGGTGATTGCGATGAGCCTCGAGGTCGTCGGGTTGGGGTTGATCCTCTCCTCGATCATTAGCGCCCGCAACGCCCGCTCGTCGCCCCAATCATAGCTCCCCGGCGGAGGGATCACACGGCTACGGGCGTGGCCGGATGTCGGCGATCACCCGGCAGCAAGGGGTGTTTATCTCCTGGGGTTCACCAAGTGGGCGATGGTCTCCAACTGCTCCCAGTCGTCTCCAACGAGCGTCCGTGCCAGGACGTCGTGATGCTCCGCGTCTATCTGGTATTCCTCGTTCTCGGTGGATGGGGGTTCATACGAATCCGTCGTTTCCATCAGGACGTACAGGTACGACGGGCCGGTTTCGCTGGTTCGGATGAATGCCGACTCGGTGAGGGTGCCCTCGCTGATCAGCGTCGCTGCCGTCTCCTCGTACCGGTCGGTCGCCAGTGTCTCGTACCACTCTCGGAGGTCATCTTCCTTGCCCGGCTGTATTTCACATCTGGCCAGTTGGACTTCGGTCATCGGCCGATCGTTGCCGCGCCCGCCCATGAAGGGTTGGCGTCGCCCGGGTACTCGGGAGCGTCGACCCGTAGCCCAGTCCCGTCGGCGTCGCTACCCGACGACTGTCACGTCGAACTTCCCGCACCAACGGTATCGCCGGCCACCCCAGACGATCGTCCGGCGAGTGAGCGCGTACGCGACGAGGGGAGCGAACACGAACACCGCCGGGTAGGCCAACACGGCCGTCCACCGGCGGACGCCAAGAACCTCGTTGACGGCGAGGTGGAATACCGTCAGGCCCGCCGCGGTATAAGCCGGGGCCAGGACCCCACCGACGAGCATGAGTAGCAAGACGAGAAACGTCCCGACGAGTGCACCGGGGAAATGCCACCGGATGATCTTCGTCCACCGGACCGGGCGCTCGATCGACTCGCGGATGGTGCCCCCGTTCGGGACGGGGCGCGTCCGGTCGACCGACGTCACCTGGAGGTACTCCATGAGAAGTCCGTCGTCGCTTATCGTCCGCCGGAGGTCGTCCAGGAACGCGCCCTCGTCGATGTCCCCGCGTTCGAACATCACCGAGCCACCCCAGATTTGGTCGTTGAGATAGATGCCGAGCGAGCCGGCCGACGCGTACAGCGGTTCGAGCAACACGGATAGGGGATCCCGCCCGACGAAGTAGGGCACCTCCGATACCGGCCCGTACTCCTCATAGTCCGCGCTGAGGGCCGCCAGGTAGTCAGGTGGATGGCGGAAGTCGTCGTCCGTCCAGACGAGGCGGTCGTGACACGCCGCCTCCATCCCGGCAGCGATAGCGTTGGCCTTCCCTGAGCAGCCCGTCGGCTCACCGGCGGCGACCAGCCGGACGCTCTCGGGGTAGGCTTCCCGGTCGGTGACCGGGTCGTCCTCCTGGTCGTGAATGACCAACAGTTCGTCACGGCCCTGGAGTTGGGCGGCTACCTCCCCGCAGGCGTCGGTCCATCTCCTCGTCGGCAGGAGAACGCTCCTGGCCGGACGGTCGGACATGTCGGTGGCTTCCGATGCTGAGGTGAAAAATCAGGGAGTCCCCCGCTCCAGCCCCTCTCAGTCCGACCTCGGTCTCCAGCAGTCAGTCTCGTCCCCCGATCGTGCAGATGGCCGTATCCGCCTAGCGCGTTCTGGGAGCCCCACGTCCTCGAGACGGAGGCTCGATGCGCTCGCGTGACCCGGGTGATATTCGAGGCCGGTAACGCACTTGCTCGCGCTCTAGCGTTCACCCATCGGAGTCGGTTTACGTTCCCGGCGGCTAGCCCCGTCGCATGAGCCAGCGCAACGCCATCGAGGAGATCGAAGCACGCCTCGAGTACGTTCCTCGATGGAAGATCATCCTCGGCGCAATACTTCTGATCCCGCCGGTCAGTATCCTCGGGATGGGGCTGTTCGCGTACGAACTGTATCAGGCCGGCAAGAAACTCCGCGCCGAGGGGACAGGCACGCCGTCGGTCGAGCCTTCCGAATCCGATCACTGACTGCGCTACGAAGTCTGCTCTCCGGATCGATGCGCAGGGGCACCGGCCACCGCCTGGAGAGGCCCGTGTTCCCGCCCTGGATTGGCTCCCTGGGTATCGCCATCGGATCACCTGGATGTACCTGACAGCACACGAAGTCGGTACCCCTCGACGGCGGATTCGTCGGTCACCCGCCCAGCCTCGACCGCGGCGTCGAGCAACTCGGCGACGAACGTTTTGGGCACCTCTACACTGATGAAATCGCTTCCCTCGCGTCCCGTCGTCAGTCGCGCCATTGTTCGGGCCGTGCCGTCGTCGTTGTAGATGCTTCCGACGCGGTCGCCGTCCCGCAGGAACCGGAGGGTCACGTCGGCCGGCTCGATCGCGTCGAAGCTGACTTCGAACACGCGGTCATCACTCTCTAGCCGTGCGAGCATGTGCTCGTCCTGTTCGGCCACGATAGTCTCCATACCTCCGGTACGGGCTCGACGCGTATAACATCGGCACGTCCGACCGATCCTCCGGGCCGTGGTCGTCGGTCCTTCCGCCGGACAACGGGGGGATTGGTCGGTCCCTCCGCTGTCCGGTTACTGGGTTTACGGCTCGGGCTGGGTAGACGCGCTGTTTTCGGCTTTGTACGTGTTGTCGCGCCGATGGCTCCCGATGGAACTCGACTGCGGCGTAAAGTCCGCGGCGGAGCGTTCCCGCTCACAACGCTTCGAGCGAGGAGTCGAGACGGTGATGTACCCGCCGGCCCGTTCGGAACCGGGTGAGAATCTCCGACTGGTGGGTCGGACACGCAAGGAGGACCAGTCCACCGTCCCCGACCGGGACGACCGGATGTTGTGGGCTGTATGGCGCGTTGCGACATCCCGGACACGGGAGACCGCCCGCAGGGCGGTGACTGAGGAGGGTGGCACTCTGGTCGGTCGCCAGTCCACAGAGGGAGCTGAACTGTTCGAGGTGGGCATCACACCCGACGAGCGGGATCGTCAACTGGTCGAGCAGGAGGAACGAGACGGTGTTTCGTCCCGGTGAATCGAGGGCGGACTCACAGGCAGTACACCGGATCGACTCCTGGCTCTCGAGGGGATCCTCCGGGAGTTGGGTGGTGTCCTCTGTATCCATACGCGAGATATACGCGTAGTTGGAGCCCCAGGCGGGTAAGTGAGAGGGTACCGGGTTTGTCTTACCAGTCGTGGTCGATGTACGCCTCGTCCCGGCGGTCGCTGATGAGGTTGATCGCCGCTTTCGCTCCGTCACCGATCGCGACGGCCGTCTGGTATTCCCACGTGTTGGCCAATCCGGCGACGTACACGTTCTCTGTCGCCCGATTCGCGTCGTCGGTCTCGATGTGCTGCTCCATCGTGAATTCGCCTTCAGGTCCGCTCGTGAACGTGAGTTCGTCACGCAACGGTTCAAGGAAGTCGAACTCGTTGGCCGTCGCGATGATGACCGTCTCGCCGCTGTGCGTCGCAGCGTCTTCGGTCGTAACGGTGAACGGTCCCGGCCTTCCCTCACGGACGAGACGCGTCGCGGCCGTTTCGCCGATGTCACCGCCGAACGCCCGAACTCGTTCCTGACCGGTCTCGATGATCTCGTCGCCGGCGATCCGATCCCGTGTTACGAGGTTCTGAATCTTGTCCGTGCTGCATACCAGTGGCTCACCACCGCTCAACACGAGCGTGTCGAGTCCGGCCTTGGCAGTGAACACGGCGGCCTGGAGTCCGGCGACTCCGCCACCGATGACGAGGACGTCGCGCATACCATCCCGTTGGAGCGCTGTCCCTTACGATGTTTTGTTCGGTGATGGGTGTACGGTCAGGAGCCATCCACGTGAGCTGTACGAACTGTATCTTCGAACAAACCTCCGCCAGGACGGCGCGACTCCTCTCGGACCCTGCCGTGATGGCCTTCATGCTTGACCACGGGATCGACCCCATCGAGCTGGACGGGTTCCGCCTGACCGCCGAGGAGACGATCCGGTCGACGGACCCGTTCGCGGGCAGTTTCACGTTCACGGCCGACGGCGAGACGCTCACTGTGACGGTGGATGCCGACCTTTCGGTCGTCGATATGACGAGAAATGAAGACCCTGACGCGAGGTGACGGCTTCGACAGCTATCCTCAGAACGACACTCCGTCTGGATCTGTCGCGGGCAGGCCGTCACTCCCGAACCGAACCAGGACACGCCTCGCTAGACCCGACTCACCCTGTGTCTATCGCCGCTTGCAGCTTCGCGGTCGCCTCGCTGTGGACGCTCTCACCGTGGCCGACGAGGATCCGGTCCGGGGTCCAGTCGGTGAGCCGTCCGGGCGGGTCGTCCAGCGCGGGATGCACGCCGAGGCCGTGGTCTTCCGGGCCGAACGAGGAGAGCGTGCCGAGGGCTTCGGGGACGAGCATCGTGTCCGCCGACTCGTCGACGAGAACGGCCTCCTCCCACTCTTCCGTGTCGATCAGCCGATGGACGGCCCAGTCCGTCCCGGGAATCGTGTCCCCGACCGGTTCCGGGGTCGTCGCCAACTTCTCGCGGGTTAGGCTCGCCCACTCGGGGACGTACACCGCGACGTCGTGTCGACGGGCGACGACCGCGGCGTCGCGCGTGTGGCGGTCGTGTGCGACCAGCACGCCGGCGACGTCGCCCAGGGCCGCCAGTCGTTCGTCCAGGCCGTCCGCGTCGACCGGGTCGACGATCCAGACGCCAGCGTCCGTTGCGAGAGCATGGCTCGCCCGTTGGGCGTTTTCGTCCGGGTCCGCGATCCAGCTGATGCCACCGAGCCACTCGGTGACCGCTTCTAGCGCCGGCCGCTCGTCCGCGTCGTCGTCGGGCATGTATGAAGATACTCCACGACGCGAATAAACGTTCGCGCTCGGACATCCTGCCGACCGGCCGGGGCCCGCTCGCTGCACCACACGATCCCTTCCGGACCCTGCCCGACCGGTTGGATGTGCCGCTGGCGAGTCGCCTATCGGTCACAGGTACTTAACTGAGAGCCTGGAGACGGAATCGGACGATAGGTTCACTGACTCTTGCCCGGATACTGATTCACGATCTCGGTGACTGTATTGGTGTCACTACCTGCCGCGCGGCGACTGCGGGGCGTCCCCGGACGACGGAGCGGTGAGGAGGTACCCAACGCCACCAATAATGACGCCCGCTATCCCGAGGGCTACGCCGCTCGCCAGCGCAATGGTGAGCCGTGTTTGGTCGAGTCCTACGCCGAGGAGGAACAGCGCGAGGCACCCGAGCAGAAACGCAACGACGGCCTTCATCCGCTCCCGACGAATCAACGATCCGCCGGTCATGAAGATCAGGGAGAATGCACCCAGCAAGACCGGATTATTGTCCATCGAGCGGAATCCAGCCAGTCCGAGGACCGCTTCGTCATACCACTGAAGGCCCAGAACCGCGATGGCGACCGTCACCGGAAAGAGCACCGCGGTGCGTGGTGTGACCGGTCGCCACGCATCCCTGTACGCGACCAGGCCAGCATACGCGAGGAGAGATCCACCAAGCATCGTCAGGATGGGCCGGATGATACCTGCAAGGAGGAACGCGCTCGGGTCGCTCCCGAGCTGTGGCCAGAGGTAGAGGGGGTGGGCGAGGAGAATGACGGCCAGGAAGCCCAGGATGATGCCACCCCGTCTGGCGGACTTCTGCGGTTGCTTGGAGCCCCGTTGCGTTGCCATTCTCGTTCGGCCGGTTTGACCGGGGGCTGGTAAGTATCTTCTCCGCGAGAGTCAGATAGTGACTCACGAGGGGTTGACGCTGAGCCCGCACACCGTATATGACATCCTCCCCGGCGTGACCGCCGGGGTTTCCCCCGTGGGAGTCTCAACCACCTCACGACTCCCCGGCGGCAACATTCCCGTCCCGGTGGACGGTACTCGGGTCTGTGCGCTGTTCGGTGGGAC
>CAZCXJ010000014.1:12517-45937 GCA_964502585.1 uncultured Candidatus Halobonum sp. | reverse complement strand
ATATGAGCCTAAAGAAAGGTCTAGAACTTAAGCGGCCGATCTTGTTGTTGGTATCCGTCATGCTCATCGTGGGCATGGCAGGAGTCGGTGCGGCGGCGATGCCCGGTCGGTATGTAGAGACACATGCAATCGATAGGCCGACCTACTGTGGTGCATGTCACCCAGCACAGGTCGAAGAGTTATCAAAAACAACACACCTCGAGTACTTCGCGAATGACGTTAGCGAGTACTATGAGGAGGGCGCAGAGGATTACAAGGGTTCTGGTGAGAACATGTCGATGGCGGAAGCTGTCAGTGGCGGCTGTATGATGTGTCACAGTGGGTGGGCGAATCGTGAAAACATCCACTTCAAAAACCCGAACATAAACGATTCGACCGCCTCATACGATGCTATAGTCATCAGTTCGAGTGACCCAGGTGCCAACTACACGTCCTACGGCCAAGTTTGGGAAAACCTGAGTGCGCTTAATGGTGAGGACCCGATGACGCCATCCTGTGGTGGATCGGCAGAGCACGGGATGACCTGTCATGCGCAGAGTCTGGCTGTGGCTGAGGCGGCGAACGGCTCCCTGACGGAAGGTCATGGACACGATAGGATGTCCTTCTTCAAGCACGACATGGGGTCGACGAGAGCCTCAGGCAGCAACATGAAGCAGGTGAAGATGTGTGGCAACTGCCACTTCGCGAAGCTTCCCCCGACGATGGCAGACGGCACTCCAAACAAAGCCGCACTGGAGAACAACACTGACGAGTTCTTCCATTATAACTACGGTGGGGACAATCTCGACGGGAATGTGACTTACACGGAGAATAGTTGGGCTCACTCGAACGTTCAGTGTATCGATTGTCACGCGCACGCTGGTGCTGGTAACGTCGACAGCACTGACGCGTCGAAGTAATCGATTGGTCGGTTCGGAACGGCAGCCATCTTCAATTTTTTGCAGGTGCCACGAAGTAGCCGTTAGAGAGGTTCAATATCGGTCGAGATAGGATTTGTCGTATTGGAAATCAGAGCAGTCAACATTTGGATGTTCCCAGATCCTCGGAGGTATAACAGGGTTTCTTTATTTGGGATACTGACGTCCCTCGTATGCGGACACGTGCTGTCGTATTAGTGTTGATCGTCGTCGTACTCGGGGGATGTGCTGCTTATGGCGGGAGCATTGGCGGGGCGAATGACGGGACAAAAACTACAACGCCGCAGGAACTGACAGACTTCCCGAATGGTTTGAACAACTCAGGGGTAACTGATGCAAAAGCGTTGATTGGGACGTACAAGAGAGCACTCAATAACAAGAGTTATACATCAACCTATACCACGGAACGTGGAAATGTCACTGCAACAATCCAGACCAAGTTCAACCCGAATACCGAGGAATTGTTAATTTCTATGGAGCGAAGAGAAACCGAGGACGGTTTAAGGATTTATCAAACGGGCTCAAGGCGGTACGAAATGCGCACAAATTCGGGAAACACAACCTATTTGATCAAAAACGCACCATTTGAGACCCCGGGCATCACAGGCCCAGGATGGAAGATTCGGTACTTGCTCCGGCATGCGCAGTACGACAATCCTACTATGGAAAACACTGAGTCAGGGGTGGTGATTAGCTACGGCATAACTGGTTTCCGTGAAGAGGGGGTCGCCGATGGCTCACTGGTTGTCTCGGAATCAGGAATTATTAAAAACTTTTCAATAAGCGTCGAACTGGAGAACCGTACCACTACATACCGAGTAAAGACGGACGATGTTAGATCGACATCGATTGAGCGGCCTGAGTGGATAGAAGTTGCGAAAAACGGAACTGAGGAAGGCTCCAACGGGCAAAAAGCAAGTTATCGATTGATCCAGTAAAATTTGTCAGATCATATTGGGAAGATATATAAGTTAATTTAACTTGTAAATTCCAATTGGGGTAGATTACAGTCATATGTGAATGAAATATTGCTAGTTGTGAGAATGAAAAATAGTACCAAACCGATCTCCGGTCGAACAGAAAACTCATCGTTTGAGGGAAAACTTGTTGTCCTCTGAGGGCAGCCTCAACCCAGCATGGGGAACGTCAAGCAAGAGACCTAGTGGCGTTGGGTATTCAGACCCAGTCCGGTAAATCTATTTTGCTCAGTTAGCCAACGTCATCGATTAGTTGCACGTTGAAATAACCATTCCACGAGCCTGGGAAGCGGACTGAACTACAAAGTGCATGTCGGGGGAAGTCTCCTAGTGGTAATGGTACGCCGTTCGCTCGGGCTCATCGTCGTCGTGGCGTGTCTGTTCGGGATCGTCTCCCTCGCCGCAACGACGACGGTAACGGGGCTTGCAGGGCCAGCCGAGACGAACCAGACGCTGGATGCGGGACCCGCAACTGATAGGGGCACATTACTGGGAGACCAGGACGCGGGGATGGGTGCAGAGAGTCGCGAAGCGACAGCCAGCGAGAGTCATGGTCTCTTACCCAGGTGGGCAGAAGCCTATGATGGCGACTGCGTCGATTGTCATTCCCCGGGGCAGTCACCATCGAAACCGATCCATCCGACAGTAGTCGACGATCCGGCCGCGGTCGAATCGTGGTTCTACGACGACGGGCAGCAGACCGGTCCTGATCGGACGATGAAGAACGAGCAGCCGTCCTGGGTGACGGTGAATGGAAAGTATGTGGACTGTAGTGACTGCCACGGCGTGACTGATATGGATTCGTTCGGTTCGGGGAAGGCGAATCGCTCAGCGAACCCGCATGCAGTCCACCAGGACTTCACGAAATCGAAGGACTGTTCGCGATGTCACGGTGATCGGGCGTCTGCCGTCACCCATGGCGTCGTGAGCCCGATTGAGATGACCAGTTTCCGAGATGGCGACCTGTTGGCTTCCGATGCGGAGGCCAGGTTCGGCGGACCGGATCTTGGTGCGGGTGCCGGGTGGACTAAATATGGGGAAGCGGATTCCGCCCTCACCGTCGCCCGGTCGTGTGGCGACTGCCACGGAAAATTGCACGGAGCCCGCATGGGATTCGCCTTCGATGGGGACACCAGGGCTGGACCCCTCTCCGATAGTCAGTCGGATAACGGCTTCGCTTACAGATCTGTTTCGTTGGACTGCGAAGCATGCCATCCCTCTGACGTCCACGCGGTCCATACGGACGCCTCGATTATGGATAACGTGACAGTCACGGAGTTGCGATCTGGTGAACGGCCGGCGGCCCCGGGTGCCGAAAGCTGTCTCGAATGTCACGGCAGTGGAATCGTCGAACAGAACGGCGCCCACTGGAAGAAGGAAACGGCCCGAATGCTGGGGTTGATGGGCCCGAAGGACTCGGCGCCGAACAGTACGATCGGGAGAATGCCGGGTGGTGACTGTGGCTTCTGTCACCGATGAGGAGATGGAACGGTGGTCCAAGGGAGAGCCAACGAGCGATATCGAACGGGGAGTAGCATGAATCGGAAAGTCCTCGTGTTAGGTACCCTTGTCCTCGTCGCTTTCGGAGTGGGAGGTGTCTATTATTTGAGCCCGGGCTTGTTTGGGGATGGCGATGCGCAGAAGGCAAGCATCCCCGACGCGGATGACCGAACGAACCGGACGACGACTCCACCGCCGACCAACGAAACAACCACAACGTCGTCGACCTCATCACCTGCTAGCAACGAAACGACCCCGAAAGCCTCGAACGGGTCGGGTTCGGGGTCCGGCAGCTATGGATTGCTCCCGGTCTGGGAGTCCAAGTACGACGGCACCTGTTCCTCGTGTCATATGAAGGGGAAGACACTTCATCAGGCCCCGTTCCATCCGACAGAACCAGTGGCCGACGAACAAGTCACCTGGAAGTTCCTCGATGACGATGTACAGGGTGCCCCGAACGTCGCGCTCCCGAACGCCCAAGACTCCGGGATCACCCTCGAGGGGCAGCGACTCCACTGTGGCGATTGTCACACGGTCGGTAATCCAGCCGGTTTCGCGGATCCAGCGAACGCCGAGTCAACGAGGGATCCCCATGCCGTCCATCGAGGAGTTATCAGGGATCTCGGCTGCCTTCGGTGTCACGATGGCTCCGCGAACACCGAGTCCGGCTGGGTGAACGATCCCATCGATATGCGGGATTCTGACAGTGGGAGGGTGCTCTCGACGCAGGCTGAAGCCGCGTTAGCCGGGCCGACTGGCGAGGCGAACGCGTCCGGGTGGACCAGATACATGGACGCGTCGAGTGCCGATGTCAACGAAGGTTCGTGTGGCGACTGTCATGGCCGGTACCATGCAGAAGGGAACCTCTCCTTTACCTTCGACCGGGAGACGCGGGTCGGACCGGTCGGCGACATCCCGAGTGGTGGCGCCGGCATCAAGATGGGTGAGGGCACACTTGGATGTGAGGCCTGCCACGCTGCCGGCGTTCACACGGTGCACACGAACGGGAAGATGAGCTCCACGTTCCAGCTGACCCGCCGGGAAGGAGCCAAAGGAGCCGAATCCTGTCTCGTCTGTCACGGGGTCGGTGTCGCGAGGTCATATCGGGGGCATTTCAATCCGGATACCGCCGAACGGCTGGGGCTACTCGGGGAGGTCGACATCGAACCCGATGCGACCGGGTACAATCTGACAGACGGAGATTGTGGCTTCTGCCACCTGCGAAACCCGTGATACCCGACTGGGTCACACAGGTAACAACAACCGGACCCACCCGATGGCCGGGATCCGATACAGCGCGACCCCCCGGATCTGCTTATCCGGAAGCGGACGGTCGAGGAGGGGCGTATTGGGGTCGTATCGATCGTTGTTGTCACCCTTCGTCACGTAACCAGGTGCGGGCGCGGGTTTGTCTCCCTCCTCGATCGGGTCGCCTTCATCCACCCACCGCATCGCCCTGTGGACGACCGGTTGTGGTTTCGAGTTCGTCTCGAAGATGATGACGTCTCCATACGCGCCGAAACTCGTATACGGGATCCCCTCGGCATTCACGGAGGCGTTATACGTGTGGATGGTCTCGCCACTGTCGTAGTCGACGTACACCACAACGTCGCCCTTGTTGATATTCGGCTCCATGCTGTCGCTTTCGACCACCATGAACGGGACGAAGACGCCGAAGGCCGCTTTGAAAAATACTAGAGAGAGCATGACCATGAGGAGGACGATCTTCGTCCGACCCGGAAGCCCCCGGATGAGCGCGATAGGATGCGTGATGCCCGCCAGAATTCGGTCCAAGATGCTGGTGATGTCGACACCGAGTTCCGCAAGGAGACCCCGCTGCAGTTCGAACCCCATGCCGATGAGAAATACCAATACGGCCAGAATCAGGGCGATGACGTCCAGACCTGGGATGTACTGCTTGAATGACGGAAGCTCAAAGTCACCTGTGTCTCCTCCCTCAGGGATCTCGGACACCGTCGCATTCACCGATGGTGCGTGCGGGTCATGACACTTGATACAGGAGTGGTCCCGCATCCAGGCGCGTTTCTGCTTACGAACCTCCTCCGTGTTGACCACGTTCCCGTGGACGATCTTTTCGTCGGGGTCGAAAGCCTCCGTATGGTGATTCCCATCGAGCCATTTGTCGTATGTCGTCGAATGGCACTGCCAGCAGAGGTCGGCTGAATCACCGAGTGAGAGTTGTTTCCCGTTGATTCGTTCCAGGAGCGACGTCGCGGAGTCGTGACAGACCGTACAGTTGAAACCCTCGTGACCGGACTCGACACGGCTGACGTCGTGGGCGAAGAGGTCCGGCGGGGTCTGGTGACAGCCCGTACAATCAGTCCGCTCCGGACCGTGAGGGGTATCGTGACAGTTCGTGCAGGAAAGACCGTCAGTCTTGTGACAGCGTGAGCACCGGAACATCTCCCGCGACTCCAGTTCCGGATGGGTATCAGGAAGCGTGAGATTGGTGAGGGGGACCTCCGTGTCCTGGTGGGAGCTGTGGATTGTCTCCTGTTTGAAGGGCGTATGGAAAGTCGTTGAGTTCGGGTGACACTCGTAACAGGTGTCGGTGCGTATCGAGGTGTTGGCGCCAGCTCCTTCGAAATGGCATGCCGTGCATTGCTGAATCCCCCCGACCTGTGACTGCTGGAGGGGAGTTCCAGGCTGGGATGATTGCCCGGCCATCGCCGCCCCACCGGGAAAGACCGAGACGAGCAGGATCGTGAGTGCCAGAACGCTGAATATCGCTCCCCGTCTACGAGACATCGACCTCATCCACCCCCTCGATCTGGGCGAGTTGGCTTTCGAGTGTCTCCGGCTCGATCGTGGGCGAATCCACGACTGCTGTGAGCTGTTCGTCTTCCGAATCGATAGCCGAGGCAAGGACCTCGACCGCCTGATCCTCAAGGTAATCTAAGACGAGTAATGCGGCTTTCCGATCCGCGGAAACGCGGAGTTCGAGAGTATCATCCGAGGAAGTCGCGACGGAGACGACCTGGTGATAGACCTGCCGCGGCCCTGCATCCTTCCAGGATTTGGGGGATAACTCGTAGATTCCGGCAAGGAGCATCGCGAGCAAGACGATACTCGCGATCCGGCCGGTCCGGGTGCGGACGGTCGAGGACAAATCGGGATAATCGAGAAAGACGTCTGCGGTTGGGGGTGCTGATTGCACTAGCGAAGTTTCTTGTTCGTCTTGGGTTTTCTCAGAAACGCCCGTGGAATGTGGGTCATGGCACTGAGTACACTGCGATATCGAGCTACCATTCAACTGACTTTCATTATGGGTACGAGTCGCCGAAGAATGACAGGTCAAACACATAACTCCGATTTGGTCCGCTCTAACACCTTCATCTGAAATCTCTTCAAGTCGATATTGGGTAACATCCTTTCCATAATGACAGGTTTCACAATCGCTCAGCCAACTGTGATTCCCCCGCTTAAAATTCGTCTCATGTTGCTTCGAGGCGGGAAAGGAACCGTGACACTCGGAACAATTCCTCGGTTGCTCCCGATGAGATTGATGACAACGGGTACAGGAAAGTTTGGAGTCTGTGTGACAGGAACCGCAGTCTCTACCTTCCGCGGCCGGGTGTGAACGGTCAACATGAGATTCGTGAATGCGGTCCGTAGAAAGGCCCGATGCCTGACTGAGAAGTTTTGAAGCGTCGAGGTTCCCGTGGGCAGAATGGCACGAACATCCTTCTTCCGCCGGGAGGACGTCCGGAGAATCAGTCGGATGGCATTCAGCACAACTATTTGGGTCACTTGCGGTAGCCCCCTGGTCTCCGATGGCGCTTCCGGTAAGTGCCAGCCCGATGAGGATTGCTGTCAGAGCCCCGAGCGCGATTGCCCTCCGCATCTGAGATGAGTGGTTCTATTGGGAGGCACGTATCGCCATGGCGTCTTCACGGATGATTCGGACGGCGTATACCGCAAAGGCCAGGCCATAGAGCATGCCCCCGCCGAGCATGAGTTTTGGACCCACATCGATCGACATAACGAATCCCCGAGCGGTCAACGCGGCCGAGGCGTCTTCGAGCATCTTCGGGACCATGAAATATCCCATCAACATCAGTCCGGTCGCCAAGGACAACGGGAGCATTGGATCGTAATCCAGCGAGGGGTCGATCATCCGATCACCGATGGTAAACGCCAGGTTACGGCTACACAGGAGAGCAATCCCCCCACTGAGGAGTGCAACCACCGACAATAATATGGCTATCAGCGAGACCGAAACCGAATTTCCACCGAGGAAGTCACTGATCCCGTAGGTCGTGGTGCTGGATTCGACGCGTTCCTGCCCCGTGACGGTGTGATCCTGGCCCCAGGAGTAGAAGGTGTAGGTCTCGACAACTTGTCCGTCCTGCCGGTTGATAGCGGTCATATACGGAGCGCCGATCGCCGCTGCGGTCAACGCCAATGCGAGGACGATCGGAATGAACGGTGCCGTCTTTGATTCGCTTTCTGACATTATTGGTCCTGTGTGTTATGTACCGAACGGTATTCGTCCCCCGGTAACCTCTCGGGGTTGCCCCGATCGAGCCCACCTGTCGCGCTGCCACCCTGAACCCCCTGTCATATGCAAATCCGATCGGGTCTCTCGGTGTATTGTTGGCTTTTCGGGTATAGCACAAATAGGTACCGCACAGTCCTCAAACACCGAAAAACCTCGATATTTTGGTTTGTAGATAATCATTTTGATACGTTCAAAACCGGGAGATGGTCACCAGATGGCTCAGCCCTTCCGATTCCGTCCGGTTCGGATTGAAGGGCACCCTCATTCTGAGGTTTGGCGGAGCAAAACCGGGCCGTATCACCGTTTTCAGGAACCTGGTATCACCGAAAGTTTGTCTTAAGTCGGTTGGGAAAATCCGCGTAGGGATTTACCGTGGGGCCCGATGGACTGCCGGTGGGGACAACTGCGACACGCCTGAGCGAGATGTGTGAACCTGAAAGCTCTCGGGTGGGAGGCGTCATCGAGAACGGATGACCGAGCTACTGCTTGTAGGACCGGTGACCGCACTCGATGGGGAGTTGACCGAAGGCCTCATCGCTGAGGATATCACGGTTACCCAGGTCAGCGACATCGAAACCGCGGTGTCGTTTCTCGAGCGGCAATCACCCGGGATCGTCCTCGTTCACGGCGATGTGCCTCGAGTCGCAGCCACCGAATTTATCAGATACGTCGAGTCGAACTATCCGGGGATATCCGTCCTCACACTCGTGGATGGGGGCGAAGATAGTTTCATCGATATCCCACTGACAGGCCATCGCCCCCAACTCTCTCCTGGGAACGAATGGTCGGATATCGTCGATATTATCAAAGAACGAGGGTCGAACGGGGAGGATCCCGACCCGAAAGATTCGGCGTATCACCTCGCGGTGGCCGTCTCCGGATTCCGCCTCGAAATGCTGGATGCCCTCAAGCAGGTCTGGAAATACCGGGACTCGCCGAAACTCCTCCGGGGGACGATGATCGTGTCGAGCCGGGAGGTTCTCGAAAATGAAATCTGTACCCAACTGACTGAGGTCCCGGGCTATTCAGCTGCGTGGGTGAGCCACGCCTCGCCAGAGGGGCAATCCCTCGTTCCAACTACGGCGGCGGGGGTCAAATGTTCGGACCTCGCGCCGACACAAATCGGCGAGGGAAACGCATCTGGCTGTGCCCTCCGGGAGGGTGAAATAACCTATCAGGAAACGGATGACGGGGCGCTGGTCGTCGTTCCGTTCATGCGAGACGGATCGCTGCAACGAGCCGTACACGTCCGTCGGAATGAGGGGGAATTCACGCTGGCCGAACGGGAACACCTCGCGGAGCTCAAACAGGTCGGCAGCCGGTTCCTGACGGCGCTCCAGGAACTCGGCGCCATAACGGAGGACGATATCAGTGACAGGCTCACTGAAGGTGCCGGCCTCGACGAGGCGGCCAGTCCAGAAGCCGATAGATCGGAATCACCGATGTCGGCCGGAGTGGGGAGTGATGAACGGGGGAATACGACGGCCGACGGGATCTTGGCCAGTACTCGATGGGTGGGAAGCGGGACGACAACCGAAGAAGGGGCCCAAAACTCGCCCCAGGACCCAGATGAGGAGAGTGGGGGAACGAATGCCAGTCGGCCGCGTCGCGAGGCCGTCGATACTGGTAGAAAAGAGACCAGTGGATCTTCCGACGGAGACGGTGATAGCGGGGGTCGACTGCTCGGTGGATCACCCAGCGGAAACGGTGGCTCTGGTCGGCGATTTGGTCGGGGGTCGAACGATGCCAACGGGTGGGGTCGCCTCCCGACTGTGCTGGCAGCCTGCCTATTGATACTGCTCCTGGCAAGCTTCGGGATGGCCGCTCCGGGCCGATACGTCCCTTCGCACGTCAATCAGGAAGCGGTGTATTGTGGGTCCTGCCACCCTTCACAGGTGGTCGAACTGAATCAGACGTCACATCTCTCGTACTTTACGGCGGAGGTGAACGAGTCCTACTACAACGAGACCGGCGAGCATCTCTCGAGTGCCGAGTCGGTC
The DNA here is from genome assembly GCA_964502585.1 of uncultured Candidatus Halobonum sp. Taxonomy (GTDB): domain Archaea; phylum Halobacteriota; class Halobacteria; order Halobacteriales; family Haloferacaceae; genus CAZCXJ01. Next base: position 36,021 of record CAZCXJ010000014.1, on the reverse strand, counting down.
TCGGCGAGTTGCATGCTCTGTCACAACTACTGGAATCGCCGAAACCGGCTCTATGCCGAGAATTTCTCGATGACGGTCGCCGAGTCCGACCAGAACACCACCGTCTATAATGCATCCTACGACCGGATCGTTCCGACGAGCGAGGTCCCGAACGCGACCTTGCAGACGACATATGTATCCACGGGAGATTCGAACTACACCCGGATGGACCAGGTTTGGGAGGACATCAGCAACGTGAGCCCCAGCCGTGTCCAGACCAAATCCTGTGGCGTCGCCGAGCGGGGCCTGACATGCCACGCAGCTGTCAAGGGATACTCCCTTGCCAAGGCCGAGAGCATGGCGGAGATACCGGAAGCGGGAGGCGATTCGGCGGTGTTCTACCGCCACTCGATGATGTCACCCCGCGAGACTGGAACTAACCGGAAACAGATTCAAATGTGCGGCGCTTGTCACGTCGGCAAGTTACCACCGAGCCACGCAAGCGGGGTCCCGAAAGACAGGGAAGGGAACTTCACCTGGACGTACTCGATGAACGAGACCCAGACACTCAGCGCCTCGTATCCCGAGCCGAACTGGGCCCACTCGAACGTCCAATGCATCGATTGTCACGCCCACGCGAGAGAATTGAACGCCACCGGGTAGTCGTTTTGTTGGCCGGTTTCATCCGGAGTCCGCGGTATACGGCAGCCCGAATATTCAGCCTCGAAACTCTATTCTATTCCAGGGAGCGGCTCCATCTGGCACCTACTCTCGCAGATTATATAATGCAATTTGAGCCGAAAGGACATGACCGATTATTGGGGCGTCCGATGGATGACAGGCCCCGGGACGTTACCCCACACCCCAGCCGTGTGAATGACAGTCGCCGCCACAGGTCGGCTTGGTGATGTCCTCGTCGCCGATTGCGTGGGGGTGGCAGGTCGCACAGAGGAGCGTGGTCACGCGACCCGTCTCGTGTGTATAGACCGGGCTCTTCTCGCCGAGTTGGTTGTACTGCCCTCGCTGTGTGGCATTCCGGCGGATGTAATAGAGCATCGCCGACGGTTCGTGGCGATACCCAGTCCGATTCCTGACCACCAACGGCTGCTGATAGATTGTGATGTTCTTGAAGGGGTGCGGATTTCTGAACTTCGAGCCCCAATCGCGGAGCGTATCATCGAGTTGCTGTCGACGGTATATCGAAGCTGTATGGTATCGATACGGTTCGTACCTCCCGTCTTCGGGGAGTACCACCGCACTCGTTACGATTTCCGTCGGCACGTCATTGTAGGTTCCGTTGATTGATATGTTCAATTTCGCACTCCGGTTCGGTTCGATGGCGACGGTGAAGTAATCACCCTCCACAGCAGGCGTCTCGATGCCTCGGGTGCTATTGGGCGGTATATCGACGCGATACTCGTACGTATTCACCGATTGGTGACCCGCATAATTCTCGAGGTCGAGCGTTATATTGACACCGACGTTTGTTTGGTCGCGATTGGTTACGGTGACCCCGATGGAATTCTCTTCGCCGACGACGTGCCAGGAATCGGACACGGGCCAATCCCTGACCCCGATCGAGACGATTCGGGCTGTCTGGCCCCCTCCCGCCGAATCCCCGGAGAGGTACGGATCGGCGGTGGTGAATTTCTGGAACTGACGATGCGTGCTGTGGCAGGTAAGACAGGTATCATCCACCACCTCCGCATCAGAGCGGGTATCCTGGTAGAGATAATGGGTCTCTTCGAGTGCAGTCTGTGAGATGTTCGGATGGGTTTCCCGCACTCGCTGGAGCGTGATGTGGGTGCCGTTCGCGAGCGACTCCGTCGCGCTCTGATGACACGTTAGACAGGTGACCCGTTCCCCGATACGATGGGATTCATCGGGGTTCACGCTCGTCGCGTTCGTCGCCGATGGTGAGCCCGCGAAGTGAACGTGCACCGACGACTTGTTCATCGAGTACGGGCGTTCGTGACAGACCGAACAGTTCACCTCCGGCTCGATCGCGTGGGTCTGACTGTAGCGACCCGGGGATGTCGCGCCGACGTACGCGACAAAACCCACCAACAGGAGTATCGAGATCAGGGTCACCTTGTTCATGACTGGCCTGTCGATCCGACAGTTCGAACTACGAGGAAACTGCGGAAAAAAGTGCCCAAGTTTATCGATTCCCTGTATCGGTACAAGGGAAGGGAGGATGCCAGACACGGCGCCGACAAACGGTGGTAATTGGAAAGGCTGCAGTCGGTGTTGGAGCGGGCAGCAGGAATCCGATAAGGGCGGTCTTGGGGGGTACGTATATGGGTTTTCGAGGGGTGTCCAGTTCTGTTCTGTATCGGCAACTGCCAGGGCCAGTGAGGGAACCGATCTGTAGATAAGTAACCATAATAGGTTACATATCCGCCCTTTTCCCCAGTAATTTAAGTTTATTCAACCACAACCGACGCGCATGCTGGAGGACGAGTTCGGTCGGGAGGTCTCCCAGGTCCGCGTCTCCCTGACCGATCGCTGCAATTTCGATTGTGTCTACTGTCACAACGAGGGGTTGGGGGACACGCGCGGCCCGATGGACCCGCGCGAGCACGAGATGGACGCCGACGACGTGATCCGCTTTCTCGAGGTGGCCCGCGAATTCGACGTCGAGAAGGTGAAATTCACCGGTGGCGAACCGATGCTCCGCGATGACCTCGAAGAGATCATCAGGCGAGTTCCGGAGGGGATGGAGGCCTCGATGACCACCAATGGAAGCATGCTTCCGGGCCGAGCCGCGGCCCTGCGGGAAGCCGGGCTCGAACGGGTCAACGTCTCCCAGGACGCTCTGGATCCCGAGGCGTTCAAGGAGGTCACGCTCAGCGGGGCCTACGATTCCGTGATCGAGGGCGTGAAAGCCGCCGTCGACGCCGACCTCAAGCCCGTGAAGCTCAACATGGTCGTCTTCGAGCAGACGGCCGAGCACGTCGAAGACATGGTCCATTACGTGGCCCAGAACGACGGACTCCGCCTCCAACTTATCGAGTTCATGCCGGAACTCGTGGGCAAGCCCGAATGGGCCATCGACATCGACCGCGTCCACGACTGGCTCCGCGAGAAGGCAGACCGTGTCGACGTGCGGGACATGCATCACCGCAACCGCTACTGGGTCAACGGCGGGATGGTCGAGATCGTCGATCCGGTCGAGAACGAGGACTTCTGTGCCAACTGTCACCGGGTCCGGGTGACCCACGATGGGAAGTTGAAGGGCTGTCTCAACCGGACCGACGACCTCCGATCGATGGGCGAGATGGCGAAAGCGGAAATTCGAGAGACCTTCCGTGAGACCGTGGCAAACCGGGTCCCCTACTACGGAGAATACATGGTGCAGGACGACGAGGGTGAGTGGGTCATGAACGAGGAATACATGAAAGAGTCACCCCAGGCGCCGAGCGTCGACGTGACCCCGGCCGTCGCCGGGGACGACGACTGAGAGGGTTCGTGGCTCCAGGAGCAGTGCTCATTCTCGTCGAATACTCGAGGACCGCCAGTGGCCGTCAGCGTCTCGAACGGAGCGGAGCGGTAAACCCGGTCTGCAGGATCCATCAGCCTTTCTCAAGAGCGGATTCCACTCGGTCTGAAGCGAATGCCATTCAGTGTGCAGAGCGGCCCCCCTCCTGTCTGAGGAAAGCACTTACACTATTAATTAGAATCTGTCCCCATGAGGTCCCCGTCGCTCCTCATCATCGTCGCCATCGCCGTGGCCGTCGTCCTGATCGGGGCGGCAGTCGCTATCCCCGATGCCGTCGCCGAAGAGCGAGACGTCCGAGACCGACCCGGACACGTGGAACTGACAGAGATCACCGTCGCACCGGGAGACGTCGAAGCCGAAACCGCAGCGCTGGTCATCGACGCCCACCTCCGCCATCGTGGCAATCCGAGCCCAAACACGACCGTCGTCTACCGGGCAATCGACGACGAGTCAGGAATGGTGGCGACCGTCGAGCGCGTCGAGGTGGGAACCATCTCCGCCGAGGGTGAACGCAACCAGACACAGACCCTTACTGTCGACCGGGAGGGGAGCTACAGGCTCGAGGTCCTGGTATATCAAGACGGCATGCGGGTCTCCTCCGGTGGGAAGCGGATAGCGGGTGTCGGCACACTGACCCCCGAATTTGCCAGTACCTCGGTCCGCTTCCACCGGTTCGACGGCGACGGTCCGCCACCCATCACCTTCTCGGTCGAGGATGCGGGACCGAATCGTACCGCACTTGTGACGTCGACCTACCTCACGAACGGCGGGTCGGCGACCGAGGGGCTCAGGCTGGAGGTCATCGCCCGACAGGCCGAGTCGAATATTATCGCTGACCGGCAATCGGTGCAACTCGACCGCATCGACGCGGGGCAGACGGTGACGCCCGAAGTCCGCCTGACCGTCCCAGCCGAGTACAATTACTACCTCGATGCGATCCTCTGGAAGGATGGTGTCATCGTGGGGACGACCCGGGCCGCCGCGAATCTCGACCCGCAGCGTCGGATCACGGTGAACGAAACCGTCGAAGATGTCGGCCTCGAGGTCTCGGATTTCGAACCTGACAGCGCCCCGGATGAAGGGGACGCGGAACCCCCGAGAACGCCGGAGGAAGACACGTCGATTCAGACTCCTGGGTTCGGTATCGGGGCCGCACTGCTCGCGATCATCGGCGGCGGATTGCTCGTCCGGGGTCGATATCATGACTGAAGACACTCAGGATACGACCGCCGAGGAATCGAAACGGGACATCGGTCCGGAGGAAGTCCCGGAGAACGAGGCCGAAGGCATCCAGAAACCAGATGCGGAGGCGGAAAAGGAGAAGGAGGAGGAGCCGGAGAAGCTCGAGAAGGAAGGGGAACCGGAGCAGCTCGAGAAGGAGGAGTCGGAAAAGCTGGAGAAGGCCGAGAAAGGGGCGAAGGACCAGGAGGGAATTGGCGATGACGTCGGAGAAGAAGACGACGGAGAAACCGAGCCCTCCTCACGGGCGACAGGTCGATTCGGTCGAAATGTCGACCGGTACGTGCTCTGGGGAGCGCTCCTCCTGAGCGGGTTGCTCGGAACAGTCGCCGCGTTCAACCTCTACTTCCAGGTCGGGAGCGTCATCAACGTCTGGATCGCCGGTCGGTATCAGCCGATCTTCCAGGCGGGATTCAATCTCGTGGTCCTCCTCGTTGCGGGATTCGTGGCCGTCCGGGTAGCCGATCGTCTCGAGGTGGGAGGATAACTTGCGGCATAGGATCAGTCCGGTTCGCCAGACTACCGACCGTGTCGCTGGGTCGGAAAGCGATGGGACTTATCTCCGAGGGCGACCCAGTCTATACGATGCCAGAAGAAGTGCTGTTCAAATCCGAAAGCCAACAGACCCGGTCCGAGATCGCCACTGCATTCCGCCAGATCGCGGACGCTCTCGACGCCGGTGACCCGCTCTCGCTGAAAGCAGGCGACCAGTCCGTCACGATGGAGCCACCCCACCGTCCGACCTTCGAGGTAAAAGCCGAACGAGAGACCGGGAGTGGTTCGGCGGAGTTGAGCGTGGAGTTCGAACTCGAGTGGGACGAGAACGGCGAGAACGACGACGGATTGGAGATCGGATGATAGCGGTTCGGTGAGGAGAAGGAGGGGATCGCACCGGGCCCCAGGTCGGTCGAAGATTCGAACGCGTCGATGTCCAGATCGGACCAGACGACCACCGGCCAGGATTCCGGAGACATATTATTCGCCGAACAGAATCGCGATTCTGCAAGCCTTGATGTAGGCCTGGGCTATTGTTTCGAGACGTGCAGATGACAGGAGACACCGACCCTGAGACCGACGTCCTCGAACAACTCGCGAGCCTTCCAAGCTTCCATCACCCCTCCGTATCGACAGCTGGTGATGCGATCGCCGTGTACTACGATGTGACGGGCCGCAACGAACTCCACGTCCTCGACATCGAGTCGGGCGAGCTGACCCGGTGGAGCGACGGCGAGGTGCCACGGAACGCCCGATGGTACATCGAGTGGAGCGAGAGCGGCGACCGCGTGTTCTATCACCTCGACGAGGGTGGCAACGAGCAAAACGACATCTACGCCATCGACAGCGATGGCGAGACCGAGGCGATCGTGACGATGGATGGGCAGACCGCCATCGGCGCGGTCGGTCAGGATGGCGAAACCCTGCTGATCGGCGGCACCCGTGACGGCCAACGGAACCTCTACCGCCACGACCTCACCTCGGGCGAGACGACGAAGGTCACCGAATACGAACGCGCCGTCTACGCCGCCGAACTCTCCCCGGATTGCGAGCGGATGGCCTACGTCACCAACGAGGCCGAGGATTTCGACAACATGGACGTCTACGTCGCCGACGTTGACGGGACCAACCCCCGGAACCTCGAGATCGGGGAGACGGGCGCCGAAGCCGGCGTGGCTGACTGGGGGTCCGACGGCGACCGACTGCTGGTCTCGGATAACACCGAGGACCTGACCCGAGCCGGCGTCTACGACCTCGAGACCGATTCGGTGACCTGGTTCGGCGACCTGGAATACGAGGAGCAACCGATGACGTTCCTCCCCGACGGGGACCGGGTTCTGGCACTCCGGACCCGGAAGGCGGCAGTCGTCCCGGTCCTGTACGACATCGAGACCGGCGAGGGCCGGGAACTCGATCTTCCCGAGGGAGTCGCCTCCCTCGCCACCATGGGCGGGGATTCGGTCGTCGACGAGAGCCGGGTAGTCATCACCCACACGACGCCGACGGACCGCCCCGAACTCCTGCTCTACGACCTCGAATCCGACGAATACGAGGTGCTCCTCGAAGGCGAGTACGGGGAACTCGACCCCGAGGATTTCGCCGACGCCGAGTACTTCACTTTCGAGTCCAACGGGGTGCCGGAGACCCCCGCAATGGCCGTCGAGCACGACCCGTACGAGACACTTGAGATCGAGGCCCTGCTCTACGACTCCGGTCAACGACCGTCGCCCCTCGTTGTGAACCCCCACGGTGGCCCGCGGTCGGCGGACCAGAAGCGGTTCGACATCTACACGCAGTTCCTGGTTCTGAGAGGCTATAGTGTCCTCAAGGTCAACTACCGGGGATCGACGGGTCGTGGCCGCGAGTTCGTCGAAGAGCTCTACGACGACTGGGGCGGGGCCGAGCAAGGCGACGTCGCCGTCGGCGCGGAACTGGTCCTCGATGAATACGACTGGCTGGACGAGGACCGTGTTGCGGTCTTCGGCGGCTCGTACGGCGGGTATTCCGCCTACTGGCAACTGGTCCAGTACCCCGAGCTCTACGACGCCGGCATCGCCTGGATCGGCGTGACCGACCTCCAGGACATGTACGAGAACACCATGCCCCACTTCCGCTCGGAATTGATGGTGAAATACCTGGGCCATCCAGAGGAGAACCCGGACCTGTACGAGGAACGGTCGCCGGTAACCCACGTCGAGAACCTCTCGGCGCCCACGTTGGTCATCCACGGGGTCAATGACCGCCGGGTCCCGGTCTCGCAAGCGCGAATCTTCCGCGATGCCCTCGATGAAGCGGAATTCGAGATGGGTGAAGACGGGCACTTCGAGTACGAAGAACTCGGCGAGGAGGGCCACGCCTCGACCGACATCGACCAGAAGATCCGGGCGTTCGAGACCCTGGATGATTTCCTCCAGCGACGGATGCCCCCGCGGCTGGAATCAACCGCCGACTGAGCCCAGGAGTCGATGCGGGCTGAGTCGAGGATGGATCGCGATCTGATCCTGGTTGCGGGGCTGAAATCCTTGGAAACCGACGCTGTGAACGTTCTCTGCTATCAGAACTTCGGAGCGGGCGTTATGAGGTCTGTCGAACGATCTCCGCCGTGTGTTTTCACCCTCGACCGTAACCGAAACCCTCGTCAAGGTATACTCGATGAGCCCCAGACAAACTGCCTCATCGACAGGTGTGCCATGTGGCCGAGAACGTACCCCCGATAGGCCAGCCGCGAGGGCCGGTGATCCAGGGGAGTGGCCCCCATGACTCGCGGAACGGGCCTGGACGCCGGGACGGTCGTACTCCTGGTACTGGCCGCCATCATCCTCCTGCCGTTTCTCACCATGGGCTTGGGCTTCGGCGGCATGATGGGATACGGCGGAATGATGGGCGGATACGGTGGTAGCGGGACCGGCTGGTCGTTGGTCGGGTTACTCCTCCAGCTCGCGGTCCTGGGCCTGCTCCTGGGCGGTGGCTATCTCCTCCTCAAGCGGATCGGAAACAGCGGCGATGAGTCTGACGGTGCGCTTGCCGAACTCCGTCGTGCCTACGCGAAAGGGGACCTGAGCGACGAAGAGTTCGAGCGGCGCCGGGAACGGCTCCAGCGCCGGGAATAGGCTGCTCATCTTGTACGACGCCCCCGGATTATCCTCGACACACCTCCCATCCACCAGCCGTCCCTTGTCCTGATCCGTGGCAGCTGGTCACAAGATATAAGTCGCGTTTGAGTATCCGGTCTGTTTATGCTCGCTCCGGCCGGTGAACGAGTCGGATGAGTGAGATTACTATCACGACGACTGACAGTTTGGACGGACAAGAGATCACGGAGTACCTCGGGGTGGTCTCGGGTGAAGCGGTCATCGGGGCGAACGTCGTAAGCGACATCTTCGCCGGTATCCGGGACGTGGTTGGCGGTCGGAGTGGATCCTACGAGAAGAAGATCAGAGTGGGCCGACAGGAAGCGATCGAGGACATCTCCGGGGAAGCGTCGGACCTCGGGGCCGACGCCGTCGTCGGTGCCTCCTTCGACTACGAGGAGATGGCCGAGGGGATGTTGTGGGTTAACCTCTCCGGCACCGCGGTACGGACGCGGTAGCGAGGGGGCCCGCGCCCTCGGAGCCGTATTCTGCTGGGGCGACATCGCGTCGGTCGGGACCACGGATTGCCTCCCCAGGTGTGAATTTGCACAAGTGCTTTCCAAATCCAACCGGTCTGTAGCTAGTAGCGGTTCCCAACCGATGAAGCCCGCCACCCGAAACCTGCTTATCGCCATCATTGCTATCGCGGCGGTGGCGCTCGCGGCAGCCACGCTCGAATCCACCGTTGTCCCCGAACGCGGAGGTCCCAGCGGTCCTGGCTTCATCGGTGAGCAAGGCGACGGAGGGTTATTCCCGTCAGCCCAGTCACGGCCCCCACCCGGATTCTCGCTAAACATCCCCTTCCTCTTCGAGATATTCGTGATCGCGGCGGCCATCGCGGTCGCGATCTCCATTTTGGGGATGTTCGTCTACTGGCGAGAGACCCTCCAGTTGCTGGCCGCCGCCATCGCACTCTTCGCCATCATCTATGTACTCTTCGAACTTCTCGGAACTGGGGCCCTCCCGCAGGAGTCGCCGACGGGCGAGGTCGGGAACGGAAGCTTTCTCGGGGGAGGTGGTGGAGGCGATGTCGAGACGTCCCAGCCCTCACCACCCTCTGTCATCCTGCTGGCGATCCTTTCGCTCGCGTTTCTCGCCACCGCGATCGCGATCGTCCGCGCAAGGGGGACTCCCGTACCAGATACCGCCGAGGACGAGCATGCCGCAGGAGCGGACCCGGCGGCAGTCGGGAGAGCCGCCGGCCGAGCGGCCGAGCGGCTCGAAGGCGAGGCGGACGTCGACAACGAGGTGTACCGTGCCTGGCGTGAGATGACCGAACTCCTCGACGTCGAGAACCCCGAGACCTCGACCCCCGGAGAGTTCGCCACCGCGGCCGTCGAGGCAGGACTCGGTCAGTCCGACGTCGCGGAGCTCACCCGCCTGTTCGAAGACGTGAGATACGGTCCGGCACCACCATCCGAGCCACTCGAACGTCGCGCCAGCACCGTCTTCCGACGAATCCAGGACCGGTACGCCGAGGAGACATGAACTACCGCCTCATGGCGCTACTCGCCGGCCTGGCTGCCTTCCTGGTCAGCGTCGTCTCCCTGGTCTATCCGGGCGTGCTCGTCCTCGAACTCGAACGGGTCCTCGTCTGGATGGTCGGGCTCTTCGCCATCCTGTTGGGCTTGCGCACGGTGCAACTCCGACGCCGGCAGTCACTCGACGAAGCCGAGACCCCGAATCCCGAAGTCCCAGTTGCCGTTTCACCGCCTGGTGATGATCTCGACGACGTCTTCACCCAGTTTCTGGGTGCACGACGGGTCCACGGAACGCGGAACCGAGCGAAGACCGCCCTCAACGAGGCGGCGGTGTCGACGCTGCGCCAGTATGCCGGGTATTCCCGGGCGGCGGCTGAAGCGGCGGTGGAGGCCGGGTCGTGGACTGACGACCCTTATGCGGTGTCTTTCCTCGGGGGCCCGGACTCGCCGCCGCTCCCCCTCCGGAGTCGGCTGGCGGCAATCATCGACGGGGAGTCCGCGTTCCGCCGAAGCATCCGCCATACCGTCGACGAGATCGCGGCCGTCGCGGGGCTGCACCCGGAAGTCGAGGGGCAGGGTGAGCGAACCGAGTCGGGCTCGCGGACTGGTTCAACAGTCACCGGTCCGTCGGCCCGGTCCGGTGTCGAAGGGGGAGGAAGTCAAACAGCTGCCGAGCGACCGGCGGAACCCGACGGCGGGTCTACTGCGGTGGTCTCGCGGCGAACACAGGCCACGGGTCACTGGCGGGGGGTAATCGTCGTGGCGCTGATCGGGATCGGCGTCGGGGTACTCGTCGAAGAGCCGGCCGTCCTCCTCGCCGGGGTGATCGGCATCGGATTCGCGGCCTATGCCAGGTCGACGCCGTTCCCACCCGACGAGGTCTCGATCGAGAGGGAGCTATCGACCCACCGAGTGGAACCGGGCGAGACGGTGGAGGTGTCGATGACGATCACGAACGAGACCGACGGGCTCCTCCCGGATCTCAGGTTGATCGACGGCGTGCCGGATGCCCTCGCCGTCGAGAGCGGCTCTCCGCGACTGGGGACCGCCCTTCGACCGGGGGAGAGTGCGACCACGGCGTACACCCTCAGCGCACGACGGGGCGTCCACGACTTCGGCGAGACCACCGTCCTGGCTCGGGACCTGGCAGGGGCCATCGAACAGCGGGTGTCGATGGCCGCGTCCTCGACCCTGACGTGTGTCCCGTCCCATCGGTCCCTGACCGAACCTGTCCCGCTTCGCGAACAGGCAACCCAGTACGTTGGCCAACTCGAAACCGACATCGGTGGGGAGGGCGTCGAGTTCTTCGCCACCCGCGATTACCGGCCGGGTGACGCGAAGCGACACATCGATTGGAAACGACACGCTCGCACCGGCGAACTCACCACCATCATGTTCCGGGAGGAGCGGACGGCGACGGTCGTGTTGGTTGTCGATTCCCGGGCGCACTCCTACGTCTCCCCGACGACCGACGGCGCCCATGCGGTCGACCGGCTGGTCGATGCGGCCGGGATGCTCTATCAGTCGTTGACGCAGTCGGGCAACCTTGTCGGGATCAGTGCCGTAGACTCGGAGACCTGCTGGATCCGGCCCGGGTCCGGTACCGAGCACGGTCTGCGGGTACGGGAGGAACTTGGGACGAATCCTGCACTGTCACCGGTTCCGCCCTCCGGCCACCGCTGGGTCAATCCGCGGGTCACCCGCCTGCGGAAGCGTCTCGAGTCGGGTACACAGGTCGTGTTCCTCTCGCCACTTGCCGACGTCTACGCCGGCCGGATCCCGCGACAGCTCGACGAGAACGGGTTCCCGGTGACGGTCATCAGCCCGAACGCGTGTGCCGATCGCACGCCGGGCCACCGCCTGGCACGGGTCGCGCGGACCCTCCGCATCTCGTCGCTCCGGAGTGCCGGGATCCCGGTCATCGACTGGCCCTGGGCCGACAACCTGGACGAGGTCGTGGCGCGGTATCAGGAACGGAGGCACGGATGAATCCGATCCGTCGGTCACCGTCGAGCGGTTGTCGGTGGGGGGCTATCGTGGCGGGACTCCTCGCACTCGGAACGAGTGGGTTCTACTCCTGGCCGGCACTCCTCGTCGGCGCGAGCGGCTTCGCGCTTCTCGCGATCGGCCTCCTGCGTGGGTCGAACGCGAACGTGACGGGAGGCGCATTCGGCCTGTTCGTCGCCGCGATCCTCGCTGGAGCCGGAGCGGGACCGGTCGGTCCAGTACTCATAAGTGTCATCACGGCCGTCCTCGCGTGGGATTACGGCGGGACGGCCATCGGCCTCGGGAACCAGCTGGGCACCGAGGCGAACACCGCTCGCCTCGAAGCCGTGCACATGGGTGGCAGTGCCCTTGTTGGGACGGTGACAGCGGGGGTGGGCTACGGACTCTACTGGACCGGGTCCGGTGGGCAACCGGTTACGGCCCTCGTCTTCCTCGTCCTCGCGGCAGTCTTCCTGGCACTGGCACTCCGTTGAAGTGGGGCAACGAGAGGCGCAATTGAGGGGGCAGCTGGAGAGAACCACGTAAAGGGGCAGACCAGCCACCGGAGCGCCAGCCTGGCATTCAGCGAGTTGTCCAACCGATTGGGGCACTCGGTCCCCCAAAGAGGTCAGTCGATCGTCGGGACCGGGATGTCCTCGAGGACGTTCGCGATCACGTCCCTCTTCTCGACCCCCTCGACTCTCGCGTCGGGGGTGAGGACGAGTCGATGGGCCAGGACCGGCCGGGCGATGGTCTTGATGTGGTCCGGGGTGACATAGTCCCGGCCCGTAATCACCGCTCGTGCCCTGCCAGTCTCGAACAAACGCTGGGTGCCCCGAGGCGAGACACCGATGGCCACTCGTGGGTCCTCCCGTGTGGCACGGGTGATATCGAGGATGTACTCGATAAGGTCGTCCTCGACCCGGATATCCTCGGGGACGCCCTGGAGCGAGCGGACCTCCTCCACCGAGAGCACCGGATCGATCGACGGGCTCCGTTCGACCCGGCCCGCCCGCCGGTACAGTAGTTCGGCCTCGCCCTCGTAGGAGGGGTATCCCATCGTGGCTTTGACCGCAAATCGGTCGATCTGGGCCTCTGGTAGCGCGAAGGTCCCCTCGTGTTCGACCGGGTTCTGCGTGGCAATCACGAAGAACGGCGACGGGAGTTCCCGTGTCTCGCCACCGACCGTGACCTGCTGTTCCTCCATCGCCTCGAGGAGCGCACTCTGGGTCTTCGGCGGTGCCCGGTTGATCTCGTCGGCGAGAACCACATTGGCGAAGATCGGTCCCTCCTCGAACTCGAACTCGCGGTCTCGCTCGTTGAAGATGTGGGTCCCCGTGACATCGGCCGGAAGCAAGTCAGGGGTGAACTGGATCCGCGAGAAGGACAGTCCCAGGGCCGTGGCGATGGTCCGGGCGGTCAGGGTCTTCCCCGTCCCCGGGACGTCCTCCAGGAGGACGTGGCCACGGGCGAGGACACCGAGAAGGACGGTTTCGAGGAACCCGCGGTCGGCGATCACCGCCGCTTCGACGGCCTCGAGGACGGTCGCACACCTGGCACTCGCCTCGTCGATATCGAGGGCCGGGTCGGAGTGAGTATGGTCCGTCATTGCGGGATCAGGGTCAGTCCTGCTGGCCGGGGTGTGGACGTTCCATAGCTGGTTCTGGCGGCACAGTGGGCCCTCGCCATTAATAGTGCTTCTCTCCGGGTTCGGCCCGGAAGGGTGCGGCGCACCGTCTCGTCCGGTCCCAGTCTTTCAGATTCCACGCCGGAACCAGCAGCGACGAGTGCAGGCCGCCAACCGGTCCTGGCGGTGTCCCAGGAGCGGGGCAGACTGTACCGAAAGGTGGCATTCAGGGGAATCAAGTGAATGAATTCGGTAGCCGATGGGGCTCGACGGTCCGTGATACCGCGACCCTCGGAGAGGTTATCCCTGTGTGGCCCGTTCGTTGAGATGCAATGGCAAACGGTAAGGTTGATTTCTTCAACAATACAGGCGGTTACGGATTCATTTCGACAGAGGACGAGGACGAAGACGTGTTCTTCCACATGGAAGACGTCGGCGGTCCGGACCTCGAGGAAGGACAGGCTATCGAGTTCGACATCGAGCAGGCGCCCAAAGGCCCCCGCGCGACCAACGTCGTTCGCGAATAACAACCGATTTCTGTCGCCGACCGGCGACAACATCGATTCACTCCCACAGAGCGACCGCGCCGGGCCGAGAGATCGGCACCACCGAATGCAGGATGGCGACGGTCGATGCACGGATGGTGAAACGAAGTCACTCGACACCGGGACCGGATACCGGTGTCTCAGGACTCCTTATGCGTGATCCATGGCAGAAGACGTGATAGGTACCGGGTCGCAAAACCGGCGGGTCTCACTCGACGAACGTGTCTTCGACCGCTTCGACGGGAGAGGACCGGTAGGAGAAGACGTAATCGACCACCGTATCGCCGAACCTGAGAAGGCCAAGCGCGAGGATGACGATGACCGACCCGATGATCGTCGACTGGTCGAAGGCAACGAACTCGAACATGTCTCCGTATTGGGGATGCAGTGGGAATAAGCCATCGGTGCCGGGGTTCGGTTCCGGCCAAACTCGATCGGTGGATTCGGACCGTCACACGAGAGTACCCAATATTCTAGAAGCGGCCCCACAGCCGGGGTCGACCGGTCAACCAGAAGGCACGGTTTCACCATCTCGACCACCGGCCACAGAGGGCCAATCCATTCTACCTCTCCACCAACGGTCACAAAAGACCCATCGACTCTACCTCTCGATCACCGGTCCCCGAGACGCCGTCCTTGCAACCACGCGAGACCGGTCACTCCATGGGCTCGACTGCCGCCTCCCCACAGTGCGGACACTGTTCTGCGGGCTCCTCGACAGGCTCCTCACAGGACCGGCAGACATAGTCCGCCTCCCGCCCCTCGATGAAGGCCTGTCGGGTCTTCTCGAAGGTCTGGCCCGCTTTCCTGAGCAGGTTCACACGTCCGGAAACGGGCGCAGTCCGAATAAGGGTTTGGCAGTTTCGAACGGGTTCGCAATTGGGGTGCGAAGCGGCCGGTTCAACCCGACTGCCCGGCCATCTCGACTGCGCCGTGAAGGGTCCGTTGCGGGAACGGGATCGAGATGTCCGCCTCGTCGAACCGCTCCTTCACGGCGGTGACGTACTCGCCTCGGATCTTCACGAAGTCCGCCCGGCTTGGATCGTCGATCCAGAAACGCGCCTGGAGGCCGACATAGGAGTTCGCGAGTTCAGTCAGGCGGACCGTCGGCGCCGGGTCATCGAGGATCTCCGGATGGGCCTCGGCCTCCGAGACGATGATCTCCGTCGCTTTGTCGATGTCGTCCTCGTAGTCGATCCCGAACACGAACTTGAGCCGCAGTCGTTTGTTCGCCACGGGGTTCTTGATGACCCCGTCGGTCAGCTGGGAGTTCGGGACGGTGAGGAGTTCGTTGTCGAAGGTCCGCACCCGGCTGACCCGGAGACTGATGTCCTCGACGATGCCAGAGTTCCCGTCCCACTCGATCCAGTCTCCGATGCGGAATGGCCGGTCGGTAAAGATGAAGATGCCGGCGACGAAGTTCTTGAGTACGTCCTGCATCGCAAAGCCGATAGCGAGGGTTGCTGCCGCGGCTATCGTGGCCAACGAGGTGAGGAAATCACCGTATCCGGCCAGCCCGAACGCCACCGCGATCGCCACGAAGACCACGATGCCCATCGTAACCTTCCGAATCGGTACCCGCGCATGCTTGTCGAGCCCTCGGGAATGCAGGATCTGGCTCACGATCGGGAGGACCACCGCCCGACCGATGATCGCGATCCCGACGAACACCACGACGAAGGTGATTGCGGACCCGATGGCGTCGGCGTACGGGATCCCAAGTTCGACCAAGAACTTCTCTATCGCCCCGCCCGCTGCAGTCTGGAGGAGTACCATAGTTCCGTCGCGTTAACCGTGTAGCGCCAGTACTTAAGAGTCCCCGCTGCGGAAGCCGTTCCGGGCGTGTTGAGCAGGCCTGGCTGTGCAAGGTACGGCCTCGCAGTATCTCGACGTCGAATGAACAAACCCTAAAGCGGTCTCGGTCATTCGGTCAGCCAGATGGTTCCCGCAGACGCCACCGGCCTGCTGATTGGCGCCGTCATCCTCGGCGCCGTTCACGGGATCGAACCGGGTCACGGCTGGCCGGTCGCGGCCACCTACGCCCTCGATAAGTCGAACAAATGGCTCTACGGGTTGGCTGCCAGTTCCATCATCGGCATCGGCCACCTCGTGAGTAGTATCGCGATGGTGCTGGTCTTCTTCTACGCCAAATCGTACTTCGGCCTGGGCCAGGTCGACGAACCGATCGCCCTCATCGGGGGTATCCAGATCGGGGGACCGGTCAGCCTCGTCGCGGGGGTGTTACTCATCTGGCTGGGCGTCCGGGAATATCGACACGGACACAATCACTCCCACGGGGCAGGGTCCACCGACGAGCCCGAGCACTCTGGTACGGACACCAACGGGGAGGGCGCTCACGAGCACGCAGACAACGAGCACAGGAACCACAATCACACGGGCCATGATCATAGCGGTCAAGAGGTTTTTGACCACGAGCACCAGGAACACAGCGACCCAACACATCACCACGGTCACCAGGAATCCGGACTCCGCGCCAGAGTCCTGGCCGCGATTCCGTTCCTCGGCGGGGACGAACATGCCCATCCCTCGGGGAACACCGCGGCGGATCGAGGGCTGCTGGGTATCGCCTGGTTCGCGTTCGTGCTCGGATTTGCCCACGAGGAGGAGTTCGAGATCATCGCCCTGTGTGCCGGGTCGGAGTACTGTCTCGAGCTGATGAGCGCGTACGCCCTGACAGTCATCTTCGGGATCGTGGGCCTCACCATCCTTCTCATCGCCGGATACCAGCATTATGAGGACCGGGTCGAGCAGTATACACCCTACCTGCCACTGTTCTCGGCGGCGGTGTTGATACTGATGGGGCTCGGATTCATCACCGGCCTCTTCTGATTTTGCTGGGGCGTGAGCCCAAAATCGGGAGGGCTTACTGTTCGACGCGCTCGACGGTCATCTCGCGCATCATGTCTATGGCCTGGAAGAACCGTTCGTCTGTCAGTGAATAGAAGGCCTCGACGCCGTCGCGTCGTCGCGTGACAACGTCTTGGTCTCTGAGTACCTTGAGGTGCTGGGAGACCGTCGGTTGGGGGATACCCGCCGTGTCGGTGATCTCGGAGACCGTCCGCTCCTGTCCGTCCCTGAGCAGGTCGAGGATCTTCAGGCGGTTCGCGTTCGAAAACGAATGACAAAGGTCAGCGTGTCGCTCGTAGAAGCTCTCGTCGGCTAACTGGGTCATGGATTAGCGTCTATTCCGGTTGCGCGTTCATAACCGTTGCGCCGAACGGAAATGAAAGCCGGGAACTGCCGTTCTGCCATCGGATCACGGGTAGTGGATCCCTAAAATCCCGTTACTACTCGTGAGGCAGTCCCAAATTTGGCCTTTCGGGGCCAGCCTTGCATCTGCAGATGGATGCCACTCGCGAATACAGTGCTCAGGGGAATACTGCCGTTCGAAAAGCTACAGGCCGACTGTGCGATGGCCAGGTGTGGCGTCGGGCGGTCAGGTGCTGGCGTGAGTCAAAGCCCCAAAACCGCCCGAAAGCTAGGGGCCGCCGACGCCGCTGTCATCCGAGGGACTTAAGTACGGAACGGGGATAGAAGTATTCGCAGCAACTGTAGGGGTGAATGCCCCGAGTCCGGAAGGGCGGCTATAACCGAACCGCGTCGTGGTAGCCTAGCCTGGTCAAGGCGCAGGGTTGCTAACTCTGTGGCGTAAGCCTCCGGGGTTCAAATCCCCGCCACGACGTTCGACACCCAAACCATGAGCACGGAAGAACAAGACGACGCGGACGAGGATATTCGATACTTCGTCCGCATCGGACAGACGGACCTCGACGGGACGAAATCCGTCGAGCGCGCCCTCCTCGAGATGAAAGGCGTCGGCCGTCGAGCGGCGCGCATCATCGCCGAGGTGGCTGAGGTAGACCGTACCGCCACGCTGGGGCGACTCGACGAGGACACCATCGAGACGGTGGTCGACGCCGTCGAGAATTTCGACGAGTACGCCCCCGAGTGGCTGGCCAACCGCCGGAAAGACTTCTTCTCCGGCGAGTCCACCCACCTCACCGGCACCGACGTGGAACTGACCCGCGACCAGGACATCAACCGAATGCGGATGATCCGATCGTACAAGGGCATCCGCCACGAGCGCGGGCAGAAGGTCCGCGGGCAGCGGACCAAATCCACGGGCCGGACCGAAGGCACCATCGGCGTGAACGTCGAGGAGATCCGCGAGGAACAGGCAGAAGAAGAGGAGGCCGGTGAATAATGGCGCTTCCCGGAGAGAACACCAAGTTCTACGAGACGCCGAATCACCCCTATCAGGGCGAACGCATCGCCGAGGAGGGCGACCTGCTCGGGCGCTACGGCCTCAAGAACAAAGAGGAGCTCTGGCGTGCCCAGTCCGAGCTCCGGAAGTACCGCCGCGAGGCCCGGCGTCTGCTCGGCCGCGCTGCCGAGGAGACCGGCGATGAGTTCATCGCTCGTCTCCGCCGGATCGGCGTGCTGGGCGAGAACGACGGGCTCGACGACGTCCTGTCCCTGGACGTAACCGACGTGCTGGAGCGCCGTCTCCAGACCGTGGTCTACCGACAGGGCCTGGCGAACACGACGGATCAGGCCCGCCAATTCGTGACCCACGGTCACGTCAAGGTCGGGGATCGACGCGTCACGGCGCCGTCCCACAAGGTCGGGATCGACGAGGAGGACCGCATCTCCTTCGACGATACCAGCCCGCTGGCGGACGAACTACACCCCGAACGGGCATCCGCACAGGAGTGATCGAACATGGCAGATGACGATTCCAAATGGGGCATCGCGCACATCCACGCCTCGTTCAACAACACGATACTGACGATCACCGACCAGACCGGCGCCGAGACGCTGGCGAAGTCGAGCGGCGGGGCCGTCGTGAAGCAGAACCGCGACGAGGCCTCGCCCTACGCGGCCATGCAGATGGCCGAGAAGATCGCCGAGACGGTCATGGAACAGGGGATCGAGGGCGTCCACGTCCGTGTCAGGGGGCCGGGGGGTAACCTCCAGCGCAATCCTGGACCGGGTGCACAGGCCACGATCCGCGCACTCGCGCGTGCCGGTCTCGAGATCGGCCGGATCGAAGACGTGACCCCCATCCCGCACGACGGGACCCGGCCACCGAAGAACGCCGGATTCTAATATGGCAGAAACTTTCGAGGTCGAGTTCATCGAACGCGACGACCGCGATGCGAGGTTCCTCGTCCGGGGGATCACCCCGGCGTTAGCCAACGGCATCCGCCGGGCCATCCTCGCGGACGTCCCCACGCTCTCGATCGACACGGTCCGGTTCGTCGAGAACTCGAGTGTGATGTTCGACGAGCAACTCGCGCTCCGGCTCGGGCTGGTCCCGTTGACCACGCCCGAGGAGGAGTTCGACGAGGAGGAGACCGTGACGCTGGCGATCGACGTGGAAGGGCCGGGCACGGCCTACTCCGGGGACCTCGTGTCCTCGGACCCGATGGTCGAACCGGCCGAGAAGAACATCCCGATCATCGAACTCAAGGAGGGCCAACGCCTGGAGGCCGAGGCCG
This sequence comes from uncultured Candidatus Halobonum sp., assembly GCA_964502585.1. GTDB lineage: Archaea > Halobacteriota > Halobacteria > Halobacteriales > Haloferacaceae > CAZCXJ01. Next base: position 16,514 of record CAZCXJ010000014.1, on the reverse strand, counting down.
AAGCCGTCATCGGGCGCGGCCGGGACCACGCCAAACATCAGGGCGGGGTTGCGGTCGGGTACCGCCATCTCCAGGAGATCGAGGTCGTCGGCGACGCCGTGGAATACGGCGACGATGGGCCGGAAATCGTCCGCGGCGTCATCGAGGACGACGGTGAACTGGTCCCGACCGAGGCGTTCGACAACGATCTCACCGAACGATATCCCGACAAGGACGTCGATGTTCACGAGGTCGAGAACGCCTTCGTGTTCCACGTGGAATCCGACGGTTCGATGACGGTCGAGGACCTGGTGAGCCGGGCGGTCGGCTCGTTGTACGCCCGGGCGGACGAACTCGAAACCGCGGTCCAACTGTAACGATGAAACTGCCGACCCCCACCCGAGCGACGACGGCTCCGACCCCACGAGCCGCCGCGCCCTGTGGGACCGAAACGGGTTTGAAGGGTCGGCAAATAAGAGGTATTGCGTTCGAAATCGCGTGCAGGGATAGCCGAGTCAGGCCAAAGGCGCAGCGTTCAGGGCGCTGTCCCGTAGGGGTTCGCAGGTTCAAATCCTGCTCCCTGCACTTCGCGTACTTTTCCACACTGGAGTCAGTAGCATGAGCAAGACAAGTCCGAGACTCAGCAGCCTCATCGCGGACTGCAAGTCCGTGGCCCGCGAAACGGGCGCGGACGTCTGGCGTGACGTCGCGGGGCGGCTCGAAAAGCCGCGTCGGACCCACGCAGAGGTCAACCTGAGTCGCATCGAACGATACGCAACAGAGGAGGAGACAGTCGTCGTCCCGGGCAAGGTGCTCGGGTCGGGGGCGCTCCAGAAGTCGGTCACGGTCGCGGCGGTCGACTTCTCGAGTAGTGCCCGGACGAAGATCGAGGGGGCAGACGGCGAAGTGCTGCACCTCGAACAGGCGATCGAACAGCACCCCGATGGGTCGAACGTGCGGGTGATCGCATGAGCCTCGCCGAATTCGACGCCGACCTCGTGATCGACGCACGCGATTGCGTGATGGGGCGGGTAGCGTCGGCCGTCGCCCAGCGGGCCCTCGCGGGCGACCGGGTCGCCGTGATCTACGCCGAAGACGCGGTCATCACCGGTCGACGGGAGGACGTGTTCGCGAAGTACAAGAAACGAGACGAACTCGGATCGGACCGTGGCCCGGCCTACCCCAAACGGCCGGACCGCATCTTCAAGCGGGCCATCCGCGGGATGGTCCCGCACAAGAAACAGCGAGGCCGGGAGGCACTCTCGAACGTTCGCGTTTACGTGGGTAACCCCCACGACGTGGACGGCGAGGTCGTCGAAGACACCTCGATCGATCGCCTCTCGACCACCCGTTTCGTCACCCTCGGCGAGGTGGCGGAGCACCTGGGAGCCAACGTTACATGGTAACCAACACCAGCGGAAAGAAGAAAACGGCCGTCGCGCGCGCCACCGTGCGTGACGGCGAGGGTCGCGTGCGAATCAACTCGACACCCATCGAGCTGGTCGAGCCGGAGATGTCGCGATTGAAGATGCGCGAGCCGTTCCGCATCGCCAACGAGGAACTCAGAGACCAGGTCGATATCGACGTGAACGTCGAGGGCGGCGGGTTCGCCGGGCAGGCCGACGCCGTGCGCACCGCCATTGCCCGCGGACTCGTCGAGTTCTTCGGCGACGCCGAGTTACGAGACGCCTTCATGGAGTTCGACCGCACGCTGTTGGTCAACGACGTGCGACAGCCCGAACCCAAGAAGTGGGGCGGCCCGGGCGCACGGGCACGCTACCAGAAGTCCTACCGCTGATCACCCATGATGGTACCAGTCCGGTGTTTCACGTGCGGCAATCCAGTCGGCGAGTATTGGGAGGAGTATAAAGCCCGGTCGGCCGACCACGAGGGTGACGAAGATCCGATGGAGGTTCTCGACGACCTCGGGCTCGAACGCCACTGCTGTCGCCGGATGCTTGTCTCCCACGAGGATCTGGTGGACGTCGTCTCACCCTATCAATAATGCCACAACGGAAGAAATACAACCGGTACGAGAAGGCTCGCATCATCGGCGCCAGAGCACTGCAGGTCTCGTATGGCGCTCCCGTGTTGATCGATACCGACCAGACCGAACCCATCCTGATCGCCGCCGAGGAGTACGACGACGGCGTCCTTCCGTTCACAGTGAGGCGAGGCGACAGATGACGACCCGGGAGGGCGTTCGGCACGGATGACTGCCCGTGCCGGTTCAGAAAGTGGCCCCCGTCCCGAGGTAGCCCAGGAGAGATGACACTCATCGAGTCGGTCCACCTCCGCCCGATCCTCGACTCCCGGGGGAACAAGACCGTCGAGGCCGAGGTCCGGACCGCATCCGGCGGATTCGGTCGTGCGGCTGCCCCCAGCGGCGCCTCGACGGGTGAACACGAGGCGCTCGAGCTGCCTGTCGAAGAGGCCATCGCCGCGGCTCGCGAGCACGCGCTGCCCCGCCTCGAGGGCTCGGCGTATGCCGGTGACCAACGGGAGGTCGACCAGTTGCTCCACGCCGCCGACGGTACCGAGGACTTCTCCGAGATCGGCGCCAACAGTGCTGTGGCCATCAGCATGGCCGCCGCGACGGCAGCAGCGGACGTTATCGGAGCGCCGCTCTACCAGCACCTCGGCGGCGCGTTCCGCGGCCGGAACTTCCCGATACCCCTCGGGAACGTCATCGGTGGCGGCGAGCATGCAGCCGAGGCCACCGCAATCCAGGAGTTCCTCTCGGCTCCAATCGGAGCGCCGAGTGTGCGCCAGGCCGTCTTCGCCAATGCCGCCGTCCACCGGGAAGTCGGGGATATCCTGGCGGACCGCGGCATCGCCGCTGCGAAGGGGGACGAAGGCGCCTGGGCCCCACCGATTCCGGAGGACCAGGCCTTCGAGATCGTCGAGGAGGCGACCGAGACGGTCGCTGAAGCGGTCGGCTTCGACATCGGGTTCGGCCTCGACATGGCCGCCGCGGAGCTCTACGAGGACGGCCAGTATCACTACAGTGAGGAGGCAAAGACTCCCGAGGAGCAGATCGAGTACGTCGCCGCCATGGTCGATACCTACGACCTGATCTACGTCGAGGATCCGCTCGACGAGAACGACTTCGAGGGGTTCGCAACACTCACCGACCAGGTGGGCGACCGGACTCTCGTCTGTGGGGACGACCTCTTCGTGACGAACACGCAGCGTATCATCCGCGGCATCGAGACCGACGCCGCGAACAGCGTCCTGATCAAACCGAACCAGATCGGCACCCTTTCCGACGCCTTCGACGCGATCGAGTTGGCCGTCGGAGCCGGGTACGACCCGGTGGTCTCACATCGATCGGGCGAGACCGGTGACGCGACGATCGCACACCTCGCCGTCGCGACCGACGCCCCGTTCATCAAGACGGGCGCGGTCGGTGGCGAGCGAACCGCCAAACTCAACGAACTCATCCGTATCGCCGACGCCACATCATGAGCGAACGAGAACCACCAGAAGACACGACCCTCGAGGCCCCTGAGGAGCCCGACCCGGCCGCCGAACCGGCGGGCGAGGCCGACGAGGAGGCACAGTCAGAGGACGTCATGCCGGACGACGAGGCCGACCTCCTGATCCCCGTCGAGGATTACCTCGGTGCGGGGGTCCACATCGGCACCCAGCAGAAGACGAAGGACATGGAGCGGTTCATCCACCGCGTCCGCGACGACGGGCTCTACGTCCTCGACGTGAGCCAGACGGACGGGCGCATCCGGACCGCCGCCTCCTTCCTCGCGAACTACAACCCCGAACAGGTTCTCGTCGCCTCCTCGCGCCAGTACGGTCGGTTCCCGGCCGAGTCGTTCGCCGAGGCCGTCGGCGCGCGTGCCCGGACGGGCCGGTTCATTCCCGGCACCCTCACGAACCCGGACTACGACGGCTACATCGAGCCCGACGTGGTGGTCGTCACCGACCCCATCGGCGACTCCCAGGCCGTCAAGGAGGCCATCACCGTCGGTATCCCCGTCATCGCGATGTGTGACTCCAACAA
>CAZCXJ010000014.1:0-12507 GCA_964502585.1 uncultured Candidatus Halobonum sp. | reverse complement strand
CGAACGTCGACCTCGTGATCCCGACGAACAACAAGGGGCGACGCGCGCTCGCGGTCGTCTACTGGCTACTCGCCAACGAGACACTCGACCGCCGCGGCGGCGACCCCACCTACGCGCTCGAGGACTTCGAGGCCGAACTGTAGCCACGGACGTCGAGTTTCGTTCCGACCGAACCGTTTAGACGCTTCGCCGCCACTCGCGACCGTGAACATCTACAGGAGCGTCCGGGCCGTCACCGGAGCCTCGGGCGCCGCCGGCCACGTCGACTGGGACGGGGTCGCGGAGGCCGCGAAGGCTGCCACCGACCCCGGCGCGCTCGCGCTCACGGACGCGGACCGGGCCGGCTACGCGGCGGACGTGCGGGCGGCGCGCGACCGGATTCGGGCGGAGGCGGGCGTCGAAGTCGACCTGCCAGCGGCGATAGAGGTCCAGGACCGCCACCACTGGATCGACGCGAACGTCGCGACGTTCCGGCGCGTCCTCGGCCCGCTCGACGACCAGGGATCGCCCCTGCTCGCGGGGCCCTCCCGCGTCGTCAACACGGCCGCGCTCGCGGTGGCGCTCGGTTTTCTCGCCCGGCACGTCCTCGGGCAGTACGACCCGCGGCCGTTCGGCGACGGCGAGCACGGACTCTACGTCGTCCACCCGAACCTCGTCCGGGTGGCCGACGCGCTCGGGATCGACCGCGGCCGGTTCCGGCGGTGGATCGCCTTCCACGAGGTGGCCCACGCCGCCGAGTTCGCGGCTGCGCCGTGGCTGGCGGGGCACCTCGAGTCGCGGATGGAGCGGAGCGTGGAGGCGCTGGCAGAGGGGCGGATGGACCGCGCCGCCTTCGCGGAGCTCGACACGACGATGACCGCCGTCGAGGGGTACGCGGAGCTGCTGATGGACCGCGCCTTCGACGGCGAGACGGCCGACCTCCGGGCGCTGCTCGACGCCCGGCGGAACGCGGGGGGACCGGTGACGCGCCTGCTCCGTCGGGCGCTCGGGCTCGGCGCGAAACGCGAGCAGTACGAGCGCGGCGCGGACTTCTTCCGCGCCGTCGCGGACGCCCGGGGAGTCGAGGCGGCGAGCCGAGCCTGGGACCGCCCGGAGAACCTGCCGAGCGACGCGGAACTCGACGACCCGGCGCGCTGGCTCGCACGCGTGAGCTAGCGTCCGGCGCCGAAGTCACCGACGAGACGCTGGAGAAAGAGCAAAAGCAGGAGGCCAACGACGGCGCCAGTCGCGACCCCGGCCGCGAGCTGGAGGGGCGTCCCGCCGGCCGTGAGGGCAACGAGGCCGCCCGAGGCGGCGACGAGGACGACGAACCCGACCGCGAGTCGGCTGTTCGCGAGGGTTCGCTCCTCGTCGGTGAGGCTCGGTCCGACCACTACGCGTGCTCCTCGTCGGCCGCCTCATGCGGGTCATTCCGCTCGGCGGCCTCGCCGGATTCGCTCCGCGGTCCGGCGTCGCCGCGCCGTGCACCCTCCGCGTCCGGGTTCGTGGCCCGCCCGTCCCGCTCGCGGTCCACGCTCGCGCTGACGTGTATCGAGACGAACAGCAGCTCGTCTCCGCGTGGCTCGACCAGCCCCGTCCAGCGCGTGTCGAACGCGTAGCGGCGGTCGGCGCGGGCGTCCGTCCACGCGAGGCCGACCTCGTCGACGAAGTGGCCGAACCCGTCGCGCGCGAACGTCCGGATATCCCTGCTCTCGACCTCCCAGTCCACCGTTCTCGCGGTCTGGTCGCGAAGCGCCTCGGCGACCGCCTCGCCGCCGAGCCGTCGCGAGAACACCCCGATCTTCACCGTGTCCGGGCGCTCATGGAAATAGGGGTCGAGCGGCTCGCCCCGTCGGAGCGCCTCGTAGTAGTTCCGTACGAAGCCGTTCACGTCCATGGGGGGTGGAGAGCGTGGGGGCGCTTGAACCCGACGACCGCGGTCAGGACTCGACGACGAACGTTCCCGCGAACACGTCGAAGACGCGCTGTTCCTCCTCGCTGAGGAAGATGGCCGCGAGGCCGACGGGGAGAATGAGCGGGTAGACGAGGACCGCGCCGACGACCGCCGCGAAGACGGCCGGCAGGTTCCGGATCACGACCGGCACGACCCCGGGTGCGCTGCCGTCGGTCTCGACGACCTTGATCCCGAGCAGCCGCTTCCCGACTGTCTGGCCGTCCCAGGCCACCTCGAGGATGACGTTGTAGCCCACGCTGATCACGAGTGCGACCAGTCCGACCAGCACGATTCCGACGAGTCCGAGCCCGGTCGCGATGTTCCCGCCGCCTGTCGCCGCGCCGGTCACTGCGCCGAGTCCCCCGACCGCGAGGAGACCGACGAAGGCCACCGCGACGACGGCGGCGAACGTCACGACCAAGTCGACGAGCTCCGCGACGATCCGCTCGACGACGACGCTCGTGTTCTGTCCGATCGACATCTCGACCGAGCGACGACGCGCTCGCCGCAAGAAGGTTGCCTCTCGGGGCGGCTACTGGAACCCGCGGTCCACCTCGTCCTCCTCAACGAGGTCGTCGAGTTCCGCCGAGAGCAGGTCCTCGGCGTCTTCGAACTCGTCCGCGAGGTCGTCGAGGGGGTCGGGCCGCCCAGCGAGGTCGTACGACATCGGCCCGAACGCCGGGCTTTCGACCGCCTCCATCAGGTCCTCGAACAGGTGGTCTGGCTCCGTCGGGGCGTCAGTGTGGGCCTTGATCGTCTCACGGACGTGCCGCGCCATCGACTCGGCTTCGTCCTCGTCCTCCGGCGGCGAGCGGACGGCGAACCGGCCCGGCTCCTCGTGGTCGGGCAGGATAGGGTCAAGGCCGTCGTCGACCTTCCGCGCGACGCGAGTCCCCACCCCTTTCACCTCGTAGGGGTTGCGGGCGTAGGTCTTCACGAGGAAGACGCCGGCCGAGGGGTGACCGACGTAGAGGTCCTCGCCGACGCCGTCGGCCCGCCGGCCGCCGACGGCGCGCCAGCCGTCCGGGTCGGCACCGGAGTCTGCCACGTCACTGAGGACGTCTTTCCAGTTCCGCACGCGCATGGTTCAGTCTCGGGGGCGAGGTACGAATACCCGTCGGCTCCGGGGTCGGATTCATGTGCCGCGGGTCGGAAGTGAGAAGCGATGCCGGAGATCGAGGTGACAGCGGACCAGCACGACCGTCTGCGCGACCTCCAGCGCAGGCTGGAAGCGGAGATGGCGTCGCCGTACGCCACCGTCCGGCCGGACGACGCCGTCGCGTACCTGCTCGACCGCTACGCCGCTGACGGAGAGGTCGTGCTCGACGGCGTCGCGGACGCGAGCGCCGACGCAGGCGACGAACGGGGCGACGACGCGCCCGCCGACCCTGGCGCGAGCGAGGCGCCGAACGGCGGGCCGACCGCCGACGGCGACGAGACGGGAGACGGCTCCGACGCCACCAGGACGTCCGCCTCGGGCAGCGACCTCCCGAGCGGCCCGATGAGTCTCCTCGCGGACCACGAAGACGTCTGGAGCGAAGGGAGCGGCGAGGCGCGCTACGAGGTCGAACTGCCGGACGGGTCTGTCGAGGAGGCCCGGACGCGGGGCGACGTGCGGGCGCTCCTGTTCGAGCACTACCGAGGAGCGGGGACGACGGGCCGGACAACCCCGGTCTCCTCGCCCGGCTGCGCGCGTGGCTCGGGTCGCCCTTCGGCGGCGGAGCCACGGCGGAGCGTCCGGAGGCGGAGCCGAGCGACACGACGCCGGCCGACACGGCGGAGCCGTCTGCACCCGCGGCCGAGCCGACACCCGCGCCGTACGTCTGTGCCGTCTGTGGCACCGACGTGACCGGACCGGCCGGCAGCTGTCCGCTCTGTGGCTCATCAGACGTGCGCGAGCGCGGGGCTGTGGAGGGAACCGACGCCGACAGCCCCGGACCGTCGCCGGCCGCGACGGCCACGGAGTCGACGGTAGACGGCGAGGCGTCGCGGCTCCGCGAGCTCCGCGACGAACCGACGGACGCCGAGACGGGGAGCGAGGACGGGAGCGGCGCGAGCGAGCCGGAGTAAGCCACCGAAAGCGTCTTTCTGTCCGCTCCACACCGACCCGTGTGAACGTCCGGGGACCGATTCTGGCGGTCGGAGAGGTCCGCGAGGTCGACACGCAGTACGGGAGCCGGGACCTCGTCGACCTGACGGTGCGCCCGGACCGGGGCGCGGGCGACCCCGTCGAGGTGACCCTGTGGGGGAAGTGGACCCACACCGCGGAGTGGGCCGAGCCCGGGATGGAACTGCTCGTGACCGGGGCCGAGCGGGACGACTACGGCGGCGAGCCGGGGTTTACGACGACGGGTGACTCCTACGTCGTCCTCGAACCGGAGTTCCTCGTGGACGTGACGGACGTCCGCGGGTGGGTCCAGTGCCCGCGGGTCTACTACCTGAACAAGCTCTCCGGCGTGCCGCTCGCCTACCCGGTTGTGAAGGGGACGCTCGTCCACGAGGTATTCGGCGACCTCCTGCGCGGCGTCGACCTGGCGGCGGCGGTCGAGGACCGGGTCGCAGAGGCTGGACTCGAACTCGGCCTCCTTGGACGGGAAGCCGCGGAGGTCCGCGACGAGGTGCGGCGTAACGCCGCCGCGATCGAGGGGTGGCTGGCCCAGGGGGCGCTGGACGAGGCCGACGACTGGCGCTCCGAGCGGACGCTCATCTCGCCGACATTCGGGCTAAAGGGCCGGGCCGACGCCGTGCGCCGGGGGAGCCCGGTTGAGCTCAAGACGGGAAAGAACACGAACCGCGAGCCGCGCTTCCACGACAAGATGCAGGCGGCGTGTTACACCCTCGTCCTCGACGAACACGACGAGGGCGCAGAGACGGCGACTCTGCTCTACACTAAAAACGCGACGCTCGACCGCGGCGAAGCGTCGGGCGACCTCTCGCCCGCGAAGGACTTCTCGGTCGGGCGCGGGCTGAAGGAGTTCGCGGTCCGGACGAGAAACGAGATCGCAGCGACCGAGTTCGGGAGCGACGTGCCGACGGGCTACGAGGCGAACGCGAAGTGCGAGTACTGCTTCGAGCGCGACTCGTGTATGGTCGTCGCCGGCAGGCTAGACCAGGAGTCGAAAGCCGGGTCGGTCGGGACGCCCCTGCCCGAGGCAGAGCGGGCGTACTTCGAGCGGTTCTACGAGGACGTCGAGGCGGAGCGCCGCGAGGCCCACGCGGAGTACCGGAAGCTGTGGGAGCAGACGGCCGAGGAGCGGGCCGCCGCCGACCGCGCGCTGGTCGGCCTGGAGCCGACGGGGGCAGAGCAGTTGCCGGACGGGCGGTGGGAGATCCGTGCTCGCCGGCCCGGCTCGGCGGTGTCGAAGCTCCGCGAGGGTGACGTGGCGCTCGCGAGCGAGGGCGACCCCGTCGCCGGGCGGTCGGAGATGGCGCGGATCGTCCGGCTGGGCGACGAGGTCGCCGTCACGGCCGACGAGCCGCTCGACCTCCGGCGGCTGGACGTCTACCCCTCCGAGATCTCCGTCGACCGAATGTTGCTGGCGCTCCACGACTTCGTCCTCAAGGGGTCGGAACGCCGCCGCGACCTGCTGCTCGGGCGTCGAGCGCCGGCGTTCGGCGACGAGGCGCCGCCCGGGGCCTACGTCGACAACAACGACGCGCAGGACCGGGCGGTGCGCCGTGCCGTCGCCGCCGAGGACTGCGCGCTCGTCCACGGCCCGCCGGGAACGGGCAAGACCTACACTATCGCGCGGCTGGTCCGGGCGCTCGTCGAGCGCGGCGACCGCGTGCTTCTCGCGGCGTTCACGAACCGCGCGGTGGACAACGCGCTCGAGGCGCTGCGGGACCATGGGTTCGAGGACGTGGTCCGGTACGGCACCGAGACGGGCGTCCGCGACGACATGCGGGACGTGCGCCTGACCGCGCAGGGCGACCCGAACGAGCGCGCCGCCGAACTGCGCGAGTCGCCCGTCGTTGCTGCGACGACCGCGGGCTGTGCCTCGCGCACGCTGATCGAAGAGGAGTTCGACGTCGCGGTGGTGGACGAGGCGTCCCAGCTCACGGAACCGGGGACGCTCGCCGCCGTCAACCGGGCCGAGCGGTTCGTCCTCGTCGGTGACCACCGGCAGCTTCCGCCCGTGGTTCGCGCAGAGACCGACCTCCGGACCTCGCTGTTCGAGCGGCTGATCGACGACTATCCGGAGGCGAGCGTCCTCCTCGACCGCCAGTACCGGATGTGCCAGCGCATCCAGGCGTTCCCGTCCCGCGAGTTCTACGACGGCGCGCTCCGGCCCGCGACGCCCGAGGTGGCGCGGCGTCGGCTCGCGGGTCTCGACGGGGTCGACCCGGAGGCGCTCCCGCCGACCCTGCGAGACCCCGTCGCGTTCGTCGACCCCGACGGGCGACGCGACGGCAACGTCAACCGCACGGAGGCAGACCGCGTGGCCGAGGTCGTCGACGCCTACCTCGCTGCGGGGGTCAAGCCCGACGACATCGGCGTGATCGCGCCCTTCCGCGCGCAGGTCGCGGAGATCGGCGAGCGGGTGGACGTGACCGTCGACACCGTCGACCGGTTCCAGGGGTCGAGCAAGGAGGTAATAGTCGTCTCCTTCGTCGCGACCGGAGACCTGGACGGGCCGATCTTCGAGGACCACCGCCGGGTGAACGTCGCGCTCACGCGTGCGAAGCGGGCACTCTGTCTCGTGGGCGACGCCGACGCACTAGGTTCGGAGTCGTTCTACGCGCGGATGCTCGACTGGGCGCGGCGGTAACGGGCTCGACGCACCGACAGACTCTCTTCGCCCCCTCGACAGACGGTGGCATGGACGCAGACGAGGTTCGCCTGCCGCTAGGCGACGGGACCGTTTCCGTTGCCCTGCCCGACTGCGACGTGACCGTCGTCGAGCGGCCGGGCGGCGAGACCGTCGACCCCAGCGCCGCCGCGGACCGTGCGCTCGACACGCCACACGGCCCGCCGCTCGCGGAAGTCGTCAAGCCGGACGACACCGTCGCCGTCGTCGTGACCGACGTGACGCGCGCGACGCCGGACGACGTCCTCCTCGACGCGCTCTTCGCGCGCCTGCCCGGCGAGGTCACCGAAGAGCGCGTCTCCGTGGTCCTCGGCCTCGGCCTCCACCGCCCGATGACCGACGCGGAGATACGGGAGGGGCTGGGCGCGCACGCCCGCCTTGCGGAGAACCACGACCCCGAGGCCGCCCGGCAGGTCGGCGAGGTGGACGGCGTGCCCGTGCTGCTCAATCCGACCGTCGTCGACGCGGACGTGGTGCTGGCGACAGGGATGGTCGAGCCACACCAGTACGCGGGGTTCTCCGGCGGCGCGAAGACCGTCGTGGTCGGTGCGGGCGGCGAGCCGATCATCCGGTACACCCACGGCCCGGAGATGCTCTCGCGGGACGCGGTTCGGCTCGGGAGAGTCGAGGGCAATCCGTTCCGCGACGCGGTCGACCGGGCGGGCGACCTGGCCGGCCCCGACTTCTGCATCAACGTCACGAAAGGGCCCGCGGGAGTCCTCGGCGTCGCCGCGGGGCGCCCCCGCGACGTGGTGCGCGACCTCGCGGCGACGGCGCGCGAGGCGCTCTCCGTCGAGGTCGAGGGGGCCTACGACGCCGTTCTCGCGGGCGTCGGCGCACCGAAAGACGCCAACCTCTACCAGACGACGCGGGCGCTCACCTACCTCGTCCTCGGCGACCACAACCCGGTGCGCGAGGGCGGCCGGGTGGTGATTCCCGCGCGGCTGACCGAGGGAGCGGGGGAAGGAAGAGGGGAGCGGCGGTTCCACGATCGCCTGCGGGGTGCCGAGAGCGCCGCCGGGCTGTACGACGAGATGCGCGAGGGCTACGAGCCGGGGGCCCAGCGCGCGTTCGTCGTCGCGCGGGCGCTCCGGGCGTGCGACGCCTATGTGACGAACGCGGAGCACCCGGAGGTGGTCACGGAGTGTCTGATGCACGCCCGCGGGTCGGTCGCCGACGCCGTTGAGCCCGGGAGCGACGTGCTCGTGGTGCCGGACGCCCTGAACACGCTGGTCGTCTGATGCTCGCCGCAGTCTCGCTCCAGTGCGGCGTCGGAGCCAGTCGTGGGGGCGACCGTGCTGTTCGGTCCTCCCGGGCGTCGCGCGGACCGCTGTTGCGGTCCCGAACCGCTTCCTCGGCAGATAGAGAGCAGCTAGCGGGTCACGGCCGAGGCCACCGTGTCACTCTCGACGGGCAGTGTCGGTTCGTACCGCCGACAACGACCAGAAGAACCCGAAGTATGCGAGGACGCCCGAACCCATCAGCAGGTAGGCGCCCCATTCCGGGGCCCCAAGGAGGTCGGCCAGCAGGGAGGCGACGCTCACCCAGACCACGGCGAACACCAGGTCGGCGGCCATCCCCCGTCGGTGGTTGCGGACGTGGTCCCGGACCGTCTCGAGACGGCTCATCCGTCCGCCGCCTCGCCTTGGACGTCGACGACCAACACCGGCAGGTGCGTCTGTCGGAGGACCTTCTCCGAGACGCTCCCGAGGACGACCCGCGAGAGACCCGACCGGCCGTGGGACCCCATCACGATCAGGTCGATGTCGTGGTCCTCGACGAACCGGCGGATCGCCCGGACAGGGTAGCCGACCAGGACGTGTTCCTCGACGTCGATTCCGTGGGTGGCCGCGACATCGGTGACGTAGCCCGTCGCGTCCTCCGCGCGGGCCGTCAGTTCTGGCATCTCGTGGAGGTGGCCCTGCTTGAGCCGTTCGACCTGTTCGGTCCCCAGCGTGACGTTCGTCGCGTCGATGTCGATGACGTACAGCGCGTGAATCCGCGCGCCGTACTTCGATGCGATGTCAGCAGCTTGGTCGACTGCGGCCCGTGCCGCCTCGCTACCGTCGGTCGGGACGAGTATGTTTTCGTACATGGATCAATCGTCCGCGGGGGAGTCGCCGCCGCTGGCGCTCACGACGTCCTCCGCAGTCTGTTGCTGGCCCATCGGTTCGGGGCTGTGACACTGCCGGACCATCTTCTTGATTTCCATCGCCGGCTCGCTCGTGACCGGCGAGCCGGCGATGGTGACAACGAACACCACCGGCACGGCGACCAGCGCGGATCCGATCGCCGGCAGCCACTGGGCGAGCGCCGGGCTGATGACCCCGTCGGCGCCGGCCGCGTCGCTGAACAGCCCGTAGCTCGGCAACACCTCGTTGATCATCGGGACAACCCAGATCAGGAGGCCGGTCGACATCCCGACGAGGGCGCCCTGCCGGTTGGCGTTCTCCCACCAGAGGCCGAGAAAGAACATCGGGAACAGCACCGCACCGGCCAGCGAGAACGCGTACGCGACCAGACCGGCGATCGGCGCGGCCGGGTCGAGCGCGGCCAGCGTCGTCAACATGCCCAAGACGACGATGCTGAGGCGGCCGACCAGAACCTGCTGGCGCTGGGTCGCGTCCTCGTTGATCAGGTTGGTGTAGATGTCGTGGGAGATCGCCGACGACCCGGCGATGAACAGGCCGGCCGTCGTCGCGATAGCCGCGGCGATCCCGCCGGCCGCGACCAGCCCGACGAACCACTGGGGCAGGTTCGCCAGCTGGGTCGCGAGGACAACGATGACGTCGGCCGCGGCGCTCGTCATGCCGGGGTCGGCATAGACGGCGCCGATGTTCTCGGCGTAGAGGTCGGTCCCGAACGCAGCGAACGCGGGGGCGCTCAGGTAGAGCAGGCAGATGAAAAACAGCCCCCACACCGTCGACCAGCGGGCGGTCCGTTCGTTCTCGACGGTGTAGAACCGCACCAGGACGTGCGGGAGCCCGCAGGTCCCGACCACCAGCGAGAACGCCGTGGCGATCCACAGGTAGTAGCCGCCGGTGACGAACGGTTCCGAGAACTCCGCGCTGAGCTCCCCGATGAGCCGTCCGTACTCGATCGGTGGGAGCACCGTCGAGTAGCCCTGCGTGAAGCCCACAGCGTACAGGCCCGCCAGAAACGCGACGATCAGGATGACATACTGGACGGCCATGTTTTTCGTCGCACCGAGCATCCCCGACAGCGTCAGATAGCCGACCGTGATCGCCATCATGAGGACGACCATCGACTGATAGCCGCTCAGTCCGGGGAGCGCGATGTTGCCGAAAATGTACAGTCCGACCAGTCCCATCCCACGGGCCTGCCCGATAGCGTAGACGAAGCCGATGAGAAACGTCGTGACGGCCGCGATGGCGCGTGCGGCGTCGGAGTCGAACCGGTCGCCGACAAAATCAGGCGCCGTGTACTTCCCAAACCGGCGCATCTGTGCAGCCATGAAGATGAGCAGGATGAAATAACCGGTCGACCAGCCAATGACGAACGCCAGCCCGTAAAAGCCCGACAGCGCGATCAGCGCCGCCATCCCGAGGTAGGAGGCGGCCGACATCCAGTTGGCACCGATGGCCATGCCGTTTTCGAGGTTGCCGATCGAGCGGCCGGCGACCCACATTCCTTCGGTGTCAGCCACCTTGAACATGTAGCCGATCACCAGGAACAGCGCCAGCATAGCCGTGGCCATGATCCCGGGCACGAGCTTGAACGAGATGTCCAGCCCCTCGGGGAGCAGTTCGGACTGGAGGACCCACGTCACCGGCCCTCACCTCCGTCCGTCACAGCGGCTCCTTCCGACCCACCGCTTCCGGCCTCGCCGGTCGCAGCCTCGTGTTCGATGTCGTACTTCTCGTCGAGGGCGTCGCGCTTGCGCGCGTACCAGGCCGAGAGAACCAGCGCGCCGCCCGGTCCCCCGACTGCGACCAGGAAGTAGTGCAACGGGAAGCCGAGCACCGGGAGTTGGGTCGTCATCAGGCCAGGTGCGATAGCGGTCGCGGTAACCGGGCCGAAGACGATCAGCACCCAGGCGACGAAGCCGGTTCTGACCACTCTCAGGTGGTCGCGCATGAACGGCGTACTCGGCCGCAACAGATTCACCTCCTGTGTGAGGTAGTTCGTCTCTCGGTGGTCCTGTCTCGCTCCTGTGACCGCCCCGCCGTCCGTCTCGGGTTGGTCGTCGTTCGACGGATGCGTGTCCGCCTCTGACATGGTGTGCTCGTTCGTGTCGAATCTCGTGTGATCTGTCTCCGTCGTGTGTCGTGGCCGTGTCCTGTCGCCTATACGACGCCTGTTCCGTTCGCCTCGGGCGGTTCTCGACCGTCTCCGAGAGCCGTAGTTTGTGGTAACACGCCATGCGGACACACGCCACATGCGAAGTTATGAACCGGGGGCGATTCCTAACCAGATGGGATCAATAATGTACGTTTATTATGAATTAGCCACGATCTGTCGGCTCTCGACCGCGGTCCGCCGGCCGTCTACCCACACACGCGAATTGTAACGACGACGATTCCTGCTACCTGCAGTTTCGTCGGCGTGGACCGTGTGCCCTCCACCCCGCACGACAATAGAACGATACCTGATCGGGTCAGGTCGTCGCGGGGCGACTCGCGGGTTCACGGCCGAGGCCACGCTAGTCCTCGGCGTCGACCGCCACGCCCTCGCGTCCGTCCTCGTCGCCGATCTCTGCCAACACCCGCTCGTGGAACTCGCGCAGGACCTGGCCCTCGTCCTCGGCGAGCACCACGTCGCTCGCCATCAGCGTCGCGAGGCCGAACGCCCGCGGCGTCGGGCTCTCGACGGTCTGCTCGACCACCTCGACCTCGCCCGCCTGGACGTCCGCGAGCACCGCCTCGATCCCGTCGACGTGGAGTTTGTCCTCCAGGATCTCGCGGTATGTCTCCTCTATAACCGCGAAATCGTCAAGCTCCTCGGCGAACGAGAGCAGCATCTCGCTGGAGACCTGCTGTTCCGCGGCGGACTTCTCGTACCCCTTGTACCGCTTGAGGATCATCAGCGCCCGGGTGGCGTCGATCCGGAAGTACCGCTTGAGGAGTTCGGTGCCGTCGAGCGCGGCCCGGAGGTCGCCGCGGACCTCGTCGGGCGCGACGGAGCGAAGGACGTCCGCGAGGTCGACGGTCCGGTTGAGCGGCATCGAGACGACGAAGCCGTGGTCCGCGACCGCGACCTGGACGTTCGCGTTCGCGCGCCGCGAACACCGGTAGGCGACCAGCCGCGAGAGCCCGTCGTTGAACCGCCGGCCGTAGTTCGAGTGGACGTAGAACCGCCGCCGGTAGTCCTCGCGGTCTTTCTCGACCTCGATCGCCAGTCTCGAATCGGTCGAGACGGACGTGCGGTCGGCGTAGCGGGCCTGCTCGTCGTACATCCGCGCGATCGCCCGGACGGCGTTCTCGTCTAACGGGAACGTCCGGAGCCACTCTCTGACGGCCGGGCGGCCGCCCGTCGCCAGCCGGTCGAGCAGGTCGCGCTGGAAGGCGAGGATCTCACGACCGAGGTCGTACGACAGCGGGAGCCGCTCCGAGAACCACGAGGGCACGTTCGGCCGCGCGCCTGTCGGGTCGACATAGGCCTTCGACCCCCGGCGGTAGCGGAACTCGTAGCGGTCGCCCCCGAGGACGAACACATCGCCTTTCTCCAGCTTGTCGAGGTAGTCCTCGTCGAGTTCACCTACCCACTCGTCGCCGCCGCGGGTGACCACGTCGATGGTGAACGAGT
>CAZCXJ010000013.1:0-46737 GCA_964502585.1 uncultured Candidatus Halobonum sp. | reverse complement strand
AACCGGTCTCTACGGCCGACGGATTGTCGTTGGTTCATTCGAATCCTAACTAGAGGTTAGCTATACAGATATATAAAGATTCCGTAAGCAAAAACACAAGACGTGAATGCGAAACCCGAGTCTCTACTAGTATTGTGATTCATATAATCGATCCGACTGACGGTCTCGAACACCTCCGGGACCTCCGGTTTAACAGGACAGGCATCGAAGGGGATGGTATGGAGACGGTCACCCACCACGGCCGGGAGACGGCATACCGGGTTCACGAACGAGACGCAGACGCCCCGGGGCTGCTGTGCATCCACGGAAGCGGTGGGACGAGCACTCTGTGGACCCCTCAATCGAAACTGGCCTCCAAGACTCCCGTAGTCGCAATCGACCTGAGCGGACACGGGAGTAGCGATGACGTGAACGCTGCACCGGGTCTGGAAGCGTTGAACGCGTATACGGACGATCTGGAGGCGGTCCTGGATGAAACCGGTGCGCGAGTCCTCGTCGGGTCCTCGCTCGGTGCCGCGGTTGTGCTGTGGGGGCTTCTCGAACGGGATCTCGATGTCGCCGGCGCCGTTCTGACCGGTGCGGGTGCACGGATGGCAGTCCCCGACGACCTCCTCACTTGGTTGGCCACTGACTTCGAGCGGGCGGTCGAGTATCTCCATACGACAGACCGTCTATTCCATACCCCGACCGAGGACTACGCACGGCGTTCCCGTGAGGCGATGATTGGCGTCGGCCAGGCGGTAACGGAACGCGATTTCCGAACATGCCACCGCTTCGACGTGCGCGATCGACTCGACCGAATCGACGTGCCGGCGGTGGCAGTCGTCGGGGAACACGACAAACTCACGCCGCCGTGGTTCCACGAATACCTCGCAGAACATCTACAGAACTGCGACCTTGCGGTGATCGAGGACGCGGCACATCTGGCCATGGTCGAACAACCGACTGCGTTCAACGAGATCCTCCGGTCGTTCTGTGACAGGTTGTAAACTACACCCCGGCCAGTAGCGTCTCGGCTTCGCGAGGCCGGTGGCGACCGGTCGAAACCACACAGCGTATGACGGTCCGTGCAGAAACACGGGTGTGCCGACCCGCGTGGAACGTACGGACCCGGATGGCGTCGACTACGGATGGGTGATGCAAACCACGTTCGTTCTGACGATCCTGGTCGGGGCCCCTGCCATCGCTCTCCTTTCCGTTCCTCTGACACTACCGACCTGGGGAGCCCGGGCTGCATTCGCCGTCAGGGTCGGGGCAGTCGTCTGGCTGCTGGTCGGGGCGGGGGTCTACGTGTACGCTCGCAGGACCGGAGCCGGTGATGGTGCGCCCACCAACGGAGCGGACCGAAGCACCCGTAATAACGAGGACGGCTGAGTCAATCCTCGGTGACATAGATGAAGTCCACACCTGCCCGTTCGGCCGTCACCTCGTCACGGCGGGAGTCACCGACGAACACGGCCCCCTCGGAGCTGGCACCGAGCCGGTCGAGAGTGGTTAACAGGGGTACTGGATCCGGTTTCCGGGTAGGCACGGAGTCCCGACCGACGATCGTATCGACCCGTGAGACGAGCTCGTGTTTGTCCAGCGCGATCCGACAGGCTGCCTCACAATTGAGTGAACAGACACCGACGGGGAGTTCTGAGGGGAGCGAGACCAGATCATCCGCGGTCGAGAGTCGCTCTGAGGCCCGGGCTCCGTCTCGTTCGTGCGGGGCGATGATCGACTCTAGATCGCTTCGAAGCCCGTACTCATCGGCCACGTCCAACGCCTCCCAGAGGTCGACGTCCGACGGGGTCACGCCCGCCTCGGCGAGGAATGACCGCGCCTCGTTTGCCACCGCGTCCCAGTCGACGCTGAGACGCACGAGTGTTCCGTCGAGATCGTACACCACCGCTTCGTAGCCGTTCGGGTCACTCATGAGGGGCTCCCCAGGACCCGCCAAACCACGACGCCCGTCTCATTGGAGCAGTTCCCTGGCGATGATCTTCTTTTGTATTTCGGTTGTTCCCTCATAGATAGTGGTGATCTTGGCATCCCGATAGAACCGCTCGACATCGAACTCGCTCATGTAGCCGTACCCACCGTGAATCTGGACCGCTTCGTTGGTCACGTCCATCGCAGACTCGCTCGCAAAGTACTTCGCCATCGAAGCGGTCATTCGCGGGGTTTCACCGGCGTCCGCCTGCCGTGCAGCCTCCCTGACGAGGAGTCGTGATGCCTGAACCCGCGTTGCCATTTCGGCGAGTTTGTGTCGAATCGTCTGAAACTCGGCGATCGGACGGTCGAACTGTTCTCGCTCGGTTGCATAGTCGCGCGCCTGGTCTAGCGCAGCCTGCGCGAGTCCGACTGCCTGTGCCGCGATCCCGATCCGCCCGCCGGTCAGGACTTCGAACGCGGCCGATAAGCCCTCTCCCTCCGGTGTCAGCCGATACGCTGCCGGCAGCCGGACGTTTTCGAACGTCATCGCCGTCGTGTCCGACGCACGCAGCCCGAGCTTCTCCTCTTTCCGTCCGACTGTGACGCCGTCTAAATCCTCGGGCACCAGGAACTGGGTAACCGAGTCCGGGTCGTCGGGATCGGTCTTTGCGAACACGACGTACACTCCCGCTCGCTCCCCGTTCGTGATCCACTGTTTGTCCCCCGTCAGGACGTACCCGTCGCCGTCGGGTTTTGCCACGGTCTGCATCTCCGCAGGGTTCGATCCCGCCCCCGGTTCCGAGAGACAGAAGGCGCCGACCGGACGGCCGTCGACCATCTCCGGGAGCCACTCTTCGCGAACCGCTTCCGACCCGAACTCCGCGATACACGACGTGGCTAGACAATGAACAGACAGGGCTGTCGCGACCGCGAGTTGACCGTACGCCGCCTCCTCGTTGACGATCGCGTACGTCATCCGATCGGCATCGAACCCGCCATACTTCTCGGGGACCGTCAGACCGGTGAGATCGAGTTCCGCCAACCCATCCCAAGCGTCCTCGGGAAAGCTCTGGCTTTCGTCGGCCGCGCGAGCCCCCGGTCGGAGTTCTTCGACCGCGAACTCCCGAACGACCTCGCGTATCGCCCGCTGTTCGGACGACAACGCGGAGGGTGACTCTGCCTGTGCCATACTCCCTGGCTACACCCCGGCGCGCAAAAGGCCTCCGACGGAACCCTGAGCGACTGCCAGTCTCCTCGACCTCCCACGCTCGGTTTTTTGGTCGCTCGCTCGCACCTGGGTCATATGGGTGTGTCTACAGCGGCTCGAATCCTGGTCCTCTTTGTAGCGTCACTCATGGTCATCTCAGGAGTTCCGGCTCCGGCGACCGCGACCGCTGATGTGACACTCACCGTTTCGGTCGTCAACGCGAATGGGAACCCCGTAGAGAATGCCGAGCTGACAGCCGAGTGGGCCAACGGGTCGACGACGGCCAGAACCGCGAGTAACGGGAAGGCCTTCTTGGACGTTCCCGAAGGTGCGGACGTCGCAATCACGGTATCGCATCCGAACTTCGTCCGGAACTTTCCCGTTGAGGTCGATAACGCGACCGAACAGGAGGTAACGGTCGACGTCAGGCGAAAGGGGACCCTTTCGGTGGAGGTCACCGACGCGAACGGCCCGGTAGAAGACGCGCGGGTTGTCCTTCGGGAGGAGGGCCGGATCGTTGACAACCTCCGCACCGACGCCTCGGGGACGGTCCAGTTCACCTCGATCGAACAACGGGAGTACAGCGTCGCGGTCCGGAAGGAGAGATACTTCATCGAACGGTTCGACGTAGTCGTGAACTCATCGACGGACCGGGCTGTTAGTCTCGAGACCGGGACGGTAACTCTGACCGTCAGAGTCGTCGATGACCACTTCGATCCACCACGATCGGTAGCCAACGCAACCGTTCGGGTCGGCGAGTTCGCTACCATCAGGACGCTTGACGATGGCCGCCAGACAGTCTCGATCCCGGTCAATACTGATTTCTCGCTGGAGGTGACGAAAGACGCGTACGAAACCACCACGAGTAACGTTCAGGTGGGGGAGTCGGACACGACGGTAAACGTCACCATTTCACGCAGCCCTCTGTTGAACCTGACCGCAGGCAACGAACGGATCGTGGCTGGCGAATCCGTCGTCGTCACGGTCCGGGACGAGTACGGTGATCCTGTCGAAGGGGTGAGGATCGAATTGGATGGCGAGGCGGTCGGCGAGACCGACGCCGATGGCCAGCTCCGGGTACAAATCGACGACCCCGGAGACCACGAGTTGGTGGCGGTGAATGATAGTCTCCGATCCTCGCCGATATCCGTCCGCGCGATAGAAGAGTCGGCCGAAACCACCCAGCCACAGACCACTTCCCCGGCTCCCGAGACAGCCACTGTCACCCCGACCGAAACTACATTCCCGGGCTTCACAGCCATCGGCACGCTCGCAGCAGTCCTTCTCGCGGTGGGTATCGTGGTCTGGACACGAGACTGACCCGAGGCCAGTTCCCGGCTTTCCCGCTTACGAGCGAAGAAAGTCGACCACCTCTTCCGGCGTCGCGTCCAGTCCCCCACCTTGTGCGAACGTCGGTCCTCCGCCACCGCCGCCACCGAACTCGTCTGTGACCCTGTCGACGACCTCTCCGGCATTGGTCGATCCGTCGCCTGCGATGACGACGAACGGTGTGTCGTCGTCGCCAACCACCGCAATGACCGCCCCCATCTGGCCGACGAGCGACTGCGCCTGCTGGCCGACCTCGTTCGGTCCGAACCCCTGGACGACTCCCACTCGCCACGTCTCTCCGTCACGTTCGACCGTGTTGAGTTCGCTCATTCGAGCCTCGAGGACCTCGGCCTTCAGATCTGCCAAACGTGATTCGGACTCCTCCAGTTCGGTGCGTAGGCGTGCTACCTCCCCATCGAGGTCCTCGACTGCGACCCCCAGTTCCCGAGCGGCAGCCCGGGCCGTCTCATGCACCGTTGCCCCCCGGTCGATGCCCACGGGACCGACGGCGAACTCGACGCGTGTCAGGCCTTCGCCGGGGTTTGATCGTTCGAGAACGGACACCGGACCGATCTCCCGCGTGTTGGACACGTGGGTCCCACCGCAGGCGGCCCAGTCCCACCCCTCGATGGTTACGACCCTGACGACGTCCGAGTCGGCCATAACACCTTCCTCTGTCTTCGTGTTGAACGCGACCTCCTCCCGGTTCCGTGCCTCGCCGACCGGCACCCGCTCCCATGAGACGGCCCGCGACTCCCAGACGGCTCTGTTCGTCAGCCGTTCCAACTCTACGAGCGTCTCATCATCGATCGTGGTCGGAGTCGTGAGGTCCACTCTGACTTTCTCCGAGTCGATGTCGAATCCACCGTAACCGAGTTCTTCAAGCAACTGTCGCCCGGCACCGTAGAGCGCGTGGCTCGCAGTATGAGCCCGCATACAGTACGTCCGAAAATCTGCATCGATCGCTCCGTACACTTGGTCCCCGACCGAGAATTCCGGCTCCGCTTCGAGTGAATGCACGACGTCCCCGTTCCGAGTCTGGACGTCGGCCACCGCATGGCCGGCGATCGTGCCCCGATCCGCCGGCTGTCCTCCGCTTTCAGCATAGAAGTACGTCTCGTCGAGCACGACATCCGTTCCGTCGACCTGTTCGACCGTGGCGGTGAACTCCTGAACCTCCGGGTGAGCCGGAGCGAGTGTTCCTTTCACGAGGGATGGTCTGGGTCGACCCTCAAAACGGGTTCGGTCATTACAGAAGTTCGAGGCGCAAGCCCACGGCTTCAGCCGTGGGAGGATGTCAATCCTCCACGAGCTTGACGTCGAGGCGCTCTTGCAGAGCCCGTACGACGGAGCCCCCGACGTTCGCCCGCGCCGCGCGGCCCTGTTCGACTGCCAGAACATCGTCTTGTTCGACCCCGAGCTGGTCGGCGAGTTCCTCGACGGTCAACCCGGCGTCTTGTCGCGCCTGCTCGGCCTGCTCGCCGTACTCACGCACGAGGTACGGGAGCCGGTCCTCCTCGTAGTCGGTCCCTTCCTCTTCCCAGCGTGTTGAGTCGCCGGTCGCCGCATCGTAGACCCGTGCTTGGCGCTGTGCAGCGCGACGCTTGCGGTCCCTTTCGTCTGTCCCTCCACCGCCAGACTCACCGCTTTGGTTCCCGGCACCAGTGCTCTCGCCGTGGGGTGCACAGTTCGAACAAACGAGAAGGTCGGCCCCAGCGACGGTCGCCCGCTGAAGGCTCGTCCCCTCCCGCCCACAGAGTTCGCAGGCGTCGGCATCGCCACCGCCACCGGCGTTCCCGGTCGAGTATTTGGGCATAAGCCAGCTTTCGTACGAAGCCGCTTAAACCCGCGGCTGTGGCTCGTCTTCACCGGTCTAGGCCCCCGCTGGCTTTCACCTGCAGGATGTTCCGGACATTGAGATAGATCTCCTCCGGTGAGGTCTGCTCGTCCGGATCGTAGAGGTCCGACACCCGATAGAGGATGGCGGCCAGCTGCCGGGATTCCGAGGAGTCGTCCCGGATCTGGTCTGCAGTTTCACGGAGGAGTCGGACCCGTTCTGCATCCGATTCGAACGCGTGCTCCTCTCCGTCCCCAGTGACACGGTGACTGTCCTCCGACGCGGAACCCTCGGGATTGTCACCATCCGTCATGATCGACCCTCAGGAGTCGAGTTGCAAAACGCCTGGTGTTGTCGCCCCGGCAAAAGTCCTAGGTCACTGTGTTGGCCGCGGAGGGCGTCCGCTCGCGGCCCGTCGTCTTACGATTCCAACGTTGTTGGCCACGTTCTCGGTCATTACCCGAAAGGCATCCGCTGTCTCGCCTTCCCCGAGCACGATCGGATGCCCGGCATCCCCGCCAGTTCGGACCTCTGGATCCAGTGGGATCGTTCCGAGGAACGGGACGTCGTGGTCGGCAGCGAACGTGCGGCCACCACCGCTCCCGAAGACGTCGTGAGTGGTCCCACAGTCTGGGCATCGGAACGCGCTCATGTTTTCGACCACACCCAGGACGTTCGTCTCATGTTCGCCGAACATCCGCAACCCCTTCCTCGCATCGTCGATCGCAACCTCCTGTGGAGTCGTGACGATGATCGCGCCCGCGAGCGGGAGCGTCTGGAGGACCGTCAGTTGGGTATCACCGGTACCCGGTGGCAGGTCGACGATCATGTAATCGAGGGCGCCCCACCGGACGTCCTCGACGAGTTGTGTGAGTACCTTGTGAACCATCGGGCCTCGCCAGATGACCGGGTCGTCCTCACCGACCAGAAACGCCATCGACATCAAGCGGACGCCGTGTTTTTCCGGTGGAATGATGATCTCGTCCTCGGTTGCCCGCGGTGCCTCGTCCGCGTCGACCATCCGGGGTACGTTCGGTCCGTACACATCTGCGTCGAACAGTCCGACGCGGGCACCCAGTCCAGCGAGCCCGGCCGCGAGGTTCACGGCCACCGTGGATTTCCCAACGCCCCCTTTGCCGGAAGCGACCGCAATGATGTTAGTTACCTCCGGAAGGACGTCCTCGTCAGCCCCAACCGGCGACGGGATGTTGGCGCTGAGATCAATCTGGGCGTCGACGTCTTCGAGCGTCTCTCTGACTGCCGCCGCTATTCCGGACTCGGTCGGGGAGTAGGGCGCACCGAGCGCGAGCGAAATTCTGACGGTCGCCTCCTCACCTGCATCGATATCGATGGCGTTCACGAGTCCGAGTGAGACGATGTCCTCCCCGAGGTCCGGATCTTCCACACTCCGGAGCCGCTCCCGCACGTCCGATTCATCCATACCGGTGGTGTGGCGGGACCGCGATTAAGGGTTTCCCACTCAGGCTCGTCGGAACGGTGAGACGGAACTGTGAATAGCCTCTCCCGCGGGACGATGAAACCGATTTAAATTACATCGTCCCGGACCGGGACCGGGGGTTCATATATCCGGCCCCGAAGTATTGGGTATGGGTGATCCCCTCACCGACGACTTTGATCGCGAGGTGACGGGGGTTCGCGTCTCGCTTACCGACCGGTGTAACTTCGATTGCGTCTACTGTCACAACGAAGGACTAGGCGACACTCGAGGGCCAATGGCCCCGGCGGACGATGAGATGACTGCCGACGATGTGGTTCGATTCCTGGAGGTTGCAACCGAGTTCGGGGTTGACTCAGTGAAGTTTACAGGCGGCGAACCGATGCTCCGGGAGGACCTCGAAGAGATCATCTCGCGGACTCCGCCGACGATGGAAACGTCGATGACGACGAACGGCACATTCCTTCCCGGGAGAGCCGAGACCCTCGTCGAGGCGGGTCTCGATCGTGTGAACGTCTCTCAGGACGCACTAGACCCGGAGGCCTTTGCTGAAATCACACAGTCTGGCGCTTACGACCGGGTGATGGAGGGCGTCCGGGCAGCCGTTGCTGCGGGCCTGACACCCGTGAAACTCAACATGGTGGTGTTCAAGCATACGGCCGCTTACGTGGAGGGGATGGTCGAACACGTCGCCGCAAACGACGGACTCCGGCTCCAGCTGATCGAGTACATGCCCGAACTCACCGGGCGGCCGGAGTGGAATATCGACATCGATCGGGTCCACAGCTGGCTGACGGACATCGCCGACCGGGTGGAAACCCGAGAGATGCACCATCGCACTCGCTACTGGGTCGATGGCGGGATGGTGGAGATCGTTGATCCGGTTGAGAACCCTGACTTCTGCGCGAACTGCGGCCGCATACGAGTCACCCACGAGGGATATCTGAAAGGTTGTCTCAACCGCAACGACGACCTTCGATCGATGGGTGACATGACGAAGCCGGAAATCCGCGCTACCTTCCGTGAAACGGTTGCCAACAGGGTTCCGTACTACGGCGAATACATGGTACGCAACGAACGCGGTGAGTGGGAAATAAACGACAAGTACATCGACCCTCCACAACGACATACAGTCCCTGGCGACGACTGAGCCAGCAGTGGTCACAGGGCTGTCACTTAAGACCGTTCCCTACCCATCCGCTCGTATGTCGGCCGGCAGGGAGGACGATTCCGAGGGCCACGCTTCCGACCCCCTCGAGCGGGTCAATGCGTTTCCCATCGGTGACTACTACCTGTTCCGCCACTACTTCGAGAACGAGACGATCTTCGAGCGGCTGAAACCTCACTACAATAACCAGGAGTACCGGTTCGAAGTGCCGGTTCATCGATTCGATCAGGTCCGGGCCTTCCTACGCGACCGCGGGTACGAACTTCGGGAAGTGGACGAATTCGAACCATTCGCGGTCGTAGTCGAACAGTACACCGCCCATCCTGAAAACATCTTCAACGCCGCCGTGCTACACCGGAGCGTGAGCGGGTATAACGTCTTTCTGCTCCGGGATCGTGACTCGGTCGAAACGGTGATCCGCCAAGGTGCGACACGTCTAGGGGAGGCGGACATCGCCGTCGAGTTCCGGGCCCGGGACTGAGTCGTCCGGACAACATCCCCCACGATCATCCGTGGTCCGGCTCGCTCGTGTCCCGGTGGTCCCGTGGTCACGTCATCGGGGCATCCGTGGCGATGGCACCCTTTTGCCCGATTCGAACACCCCGATGCCGACACAGTCCCGGGCTGTCATCGTCCCCTTCCAACCGACGGCAGGTGCGCCAGTTCAGGGGACCCAACGCGACAGCCCCTGACTTCACTCGTGGGATGACGGCGGAAGCGTGAGTGGTTGGCCGCCCGGAGGATGGCCTGGCGAGGTCGGCACAGGCCCACCAACGCAGCTGTCACGCCCGTGGGGCATTCTGACGAGGCCCGGAAGGCCGGCATCCGCTCGGCTCAATTCCCACGTGGAGATGCCCGTCTGTGACGGGCGCTGGTCTGTGGCCAGCAGACCCCCCGACCTCGGTCGTGGGAGAAGTCAGGGCGGCAAAGACAATTCTTAAACGGAGTCGCGGCGACCGGTCGGACATGGCAGGAACCATCGAAGTGCTAATTCCTGGTGGCGAGGCCGATCCGGGACCGCCCCTGGGTCCCGAACTTGGCCCGACGCCGGTGGACGTTCAGGCGGTCGTCAGCGAAATCAACGAGCAAACCGCAGCGTTCGACGGGATGGAAGTCCCCGTGACCGTCGACTACGACGACGACGGCTCCTTCGAGATCGAGGTGGGCGTCCCGCCGACGGCCGAGCTTATCAAGGACGAGGGGGGGTTCGAAACTGGAAGCGGTCGACCCCAGGATGAGTTCGTCGCCGATCTGACGGTGGACCAGGTCCGCCGTATCGCCGAACAGAAACACTCCGACCTGCTCTCATACGATTTGAAAAACGCCGCCAAGGAAGTCGTCGGGACTTGTGTCACCCTCGGAGTTACCATCGAGGGGAACGATCCGCGGGAATTCAAGGAACGGATAAGTGCCGGCGAATACGATGAGGTGTTCGGCGAGGAGGAGGCGGCCGCCTAATCTCCTCGGACGGATCCCGGTACGACGGCCGAATGCACGATTACCACGCCCATTCGCTGTACTCTGACGGTGGTCACTTCGAGCGCATGCTTGATGCCGCGACTGCGGCCGGTTTGGAGGGTGTGGGATTTGCCGATCACTGTTCCGTCACCACGAATCCCCACTGGCGGAGGCGGCGGGCTCGGTACCATCGCAACTTCGACCTCACGTACGAGCGTCGTCGCGAGGCGCTGTCGGAGCTCCGTCAGGAGTACGACCTGGAGATTTACGACGCCGTCGAGATCGACTACGAGGCGGACGCCGAGGACCGGATCGGCCGCTTCCTCGACTCTGCGGCGTTTCGATACAGCATCGGCAGCGTCCACTACGTCCGGGGCCGACCCGCTCTCTCGTTCGAATCCTTCGCTGACGAGACGACTGACCAACGGAGACAGTTCGTCGATGCGTATTACCAGGCCGTTACCGACCTGATCGAGTCGGAACTGTTCGAGATAGCAGCCCACGTGGACCTTCCGGAGTCGCATCCCGATCTCGCGGGACTCACTACCTCCGCCCACGCACGCAAGATTGCCGACGCATTCGACAACTCCCGCACAATCCCGGAGTTGAACGCCGGTCAGTCGGTTCGAGACAATCCGGCAGACTTCCATCCGGGTGGGACCGTCCTGGAGACGCTCTTAGATCATGGAATCAGTTTCACCGTAGGGACCGATGCTCACGAGCCCGACCATTTCACGGATTGTGTTCCGGCGTTGAGACGCAAGCTCGGTGAAATGGGTATCGAACCCTCCTCACTCCTCTGAGAGTAATTCGGGAACGAAATACCCTACCCTACTTCGCTCAGTCTGCTGATTTCGCTCGTTGAGGGTGGGCTTGCCAATGGATTCCCCCTCTGCCGACACACGGTCGGAGGCGTGGTAATCGCCGTTCGGGTTCACCATCACCGAGACGCCAGAGCCAGTTGAAGGTTGCTCCTCCACTCGGAAACTTCTACCCCGAGCGGAGACGCTTGATGAACATGGTTCGACGCTCTTAAGTGGTTCTTGGGCGAGTTTTCGATGAGACAGGTTCGTTTGACCACGATGCCTGTTTCACTGACCCGTAGGAGGGCAACCGGACTACGGAGGTGAAAGATGGCAGACTCAATTGAAGACGCAGTAACCCAGGCTCTGTCCGAGGCGCCGCCGCGGAACTTCCGCGAGACGGTCGACCTCGCGATCAACCTACGTGATTTAGACCTGAACGATCCATCAAACCGGGTCGACGAGAGTATCGTGCTACCGGAGGGGACCGGCCAAGAGACTCGCATCGTTGTCTTCGCGGAGGGTGAGACGGCCCTCCGGGCCGAAGACGTCGCGGACGAAGTGTTGTCTAGTGACGACCTCGAGGACCTCGGCGACGACGAGGACGCCGCGAAGGACCTCGCCGACGAGACCGACTTCTTCGTCGCTGAAGCGAACATGATGCAGGATATCGGTCGATATCTCGGCACGGTGCTCGGCCCCCGAGGCAAAATGCCGACACCGCTTCAGCCTGACGACGACGTCGTCGAGACAGTTAGGCGGATGCAGAACACCGTCCAGCTCCGATCGGGCGACCGCCGGACGTTTCACACGAGAGTTGGGGCCGAAGACATGTCCGCCGATGAAATCGCCGACAACGTCGACGTCATCGTCCGACGCCTGGAGGCGGACCTGGAGAAGGGCCCTCTCAACATCGACGGGGTCTACGTGAAGACCACGATGGGTCCTGCCGTGGAGGTACCGGTATGAGCGAGGCAGACGCACGTCAGACCGAGTCGATCCCCGAATGGAAGCGCGAGGAGGTCACCGAGCTGGTCGAGTTCCTCGACGCGTACGAATCCGTCGGTATCGTCGGGGTTACCGGGATTCCGAGCCGGCAGCTCCAGGCAATGCGACGCGATCTCCACGGGAGTGCCGAGGTCCGGATGAGCCGGAACACTCTGACCGAGCGTGCCCTGGAAGAGGTCGACGCCGGCCTCGAAGCCCTCATCGACTACGTCGCTGGCGAAGTAGCCCTGGTCGGAACGAACGATAACCCATTCGGGTTGTTCCAGCAACTGGAAGCCTCGAAAACACCAGCCCCAATCAATGCCGGCGAGGTCGCGCCGAACGACATCATCATCCCCGAGGGGGACACCGGGATCGATCCGGGCCCGTTCGTCGGCGATCTGCAGAGCGTCGGGGCGGAGGCTCGTATACAAGACGGCTCAATCCAGGTGCTGTCCGATTCGAAAGTTCTCGAGGAGGGCGGGGTCGTGTCGAATGACCTGGCCAACGTCCTCTCGGAACTGGGTATCGAGCCAAAGGAGGTCGGACTCGATCTAAAAGCCGTCCACTCGGAGGGAGTACTGTTCGAACCTGATGAGTTGGCGATCGATGTCGACGAGTACCGCGCGGACGTGCAGGCGGCGGCCGCTGCCGGCCGTAACCTGTCGGTGAACGCGGCGTATCCGACCGGACGGACGGCCGGGACGCTCCTGGCACGGGCTGCGGGAGAGGCAAAGTCCGTCGGAATCCAGGCGTCCGTCGAGGATCCCGAAGTGATGCCGGACCTCGTGGCTCGTGCCGACGCTCAGGTCCGAGCACTGGCCGCTTCAGTCGATGATCAAGAGGCGCTTCCCGAGGAACTCCGCGACATCGACGAACCCGCGCAGACGGAACCTTCCGAGGCCGACGCGGAAGAGCCTACCGAGGACACGGAGGAACAGACTGAAGACGACACCGAAGCCGAGGCGGACGAAGATGACGAGGACGATGATGGAGCCGACGCCCTCGGCGACATGTTCGGAGATTAATACCAATGGAATACGTATACGCAGCACTCATCCTGAACGAGACGGGCGCAGAGATCAATGAAGACCACATCACCGACGTGCTTGAAGCGGCCGGGGTCGAGGTCGAGGAGTCGCGAGTGAAGGCACTCGTGGCTGCGCTTGAGGACGTCGATATCGAGGAAGCGATCGAAACGGCTGCTGCCGCCCCGGCGGCAGCAGGCGGGGCTGTTTCCGAGACGGAATCCGAGGAAACGACCGCCGACGACGACGACGAGGACGAAGACGAGGCGGAAGCGGAGACGGCCGACGAGGAGGAAGACGAGGACGAGGAAGCCTCCGGGGAGGGGCTGGGCGAACTATTCGGCTGATCGGAGTCCTGTCAGTCGGTTCCCGCGCCGCCATTTCGTCAGGCCCGACCCATTCCGGATACTCACCGGAATCCCTGCCTGACAACCCTCCGTCAGTCATCGGGGTGAATACCCCGGCCGGGTTCATCCTTCCGCTGACCGTCGATCACCCACGACCGAGTCCATCCGACTGTATGACCACGGACTTGATCGCCTGATCCCGGGTGTCCCAAGGTAATCGAAAGACAACGGTTAAAACGCGGCCCCCGGTTTTGATTTATATGAGCGAGAGCGAGTCAGAGGGAACGGCGGAACGCCGTTGTGTTTCGTGTGGCGTTAACGTCGCCGGCATGAGTGCTGCATCGTTTGACTGTCCTGACTGTGGTACACGGATTCACCGATGTGCCCGGTGTCGGAAGCAGAGCAACCTCTACGAGTGTCCTACCTGCGGGTTCCGAGGGCCGTAAGATGGGCAAGGTTGCCGCGAAGGTGAAGGTCATGCCGAACAGCCCAGATATCGACCTGGACGAGCTCCAAGAGGAACTTGAGGCGTCACTGCCCGAGGGGGCAGAAATCCGCGGCTTCGAACGGGACGAAGTCGCGTTCGGTCTGGTCGCTCTGCTCCCCACCGTCGTCGTCCCGGACGATGCCGGGGGAACTGAGGCTGTCGAGGACTCGTTCACGAGCGTCACGGGCGTTGAATCCGTCTCGGTTGAGAGCGTCGGCCGAATCTAGTTCGCGTCACGGACTCGAGACTCTTCTCGATGCAACCCGTCCTTCCAGCGGGAGCCGTCTCGGTTGATAACGGTAAGGTCTAAACGCGCTAGGAACCACCCGCAGTCCGATGGACGATCGGACACGGGAATATCTCCGGGGACGATTCGGCGATTACTACCGGAGCGCGGAGTTGGTTCCCCCGCCAGCGGCCAACGAACGGGAATGGGGGCACATTCCGTTCACACCCGGTGACGGAACCACGATGGTCCGGCACCAATCCCTGTTGGACGTGGCCGGGGGAGGCGGCGATCTGAACACTTTTTTGACACGAAAGTCCCCACGTCACGCGTACTTTTCGGCCGCGCGATACGATGACCCTGGCGTCAAAAACATGGACGCGAAGGGGTGGCGTGATGCCGACCTTGTGTTCGATCTTGATGCAGATCACCTCCCGGATATCGATCCCGCGTCGGCCACCTATCCGGAGATGCTGAGGGCCTGCAAAGACGCACTCGGGCGCTTATTGGATCTCTTGCGCGAAGACTTTGGCTTCACGACGGACGATCTCGTAGTCGTATTCTCGGGCGGACGGGGATATCACGTCCACGTTCGTGACCCTGGGGTCCGTCAGCTCGACTCGGCAGCCCGTCGTGAGATCGTGGATTACGTCCGCGGGATCGATCTCGACTATGACGGCCTCGTCACCAAGCGGCCGAACGACCAAGGTACTCTCCAGAAGACGCTCCGCGCTAGGGGTGGCTGGGGACGTCGCGTCCACCGTGAGTTAGTCCAGTACACGGACCGGCTGCTCTCGATGGACGAACAAACCGCACTCGCCGATCTCCAGGAGTTCGAAGGAGTCGGCGAGAAGACAGCCCGGACCATTTACGGAGTGCTCCAGCGTAATCCCGATGGCGTCCAAGAAGCCAACTTGGAACTCGGCCCGGGGGCGACGACTCTCGTACGAACGCTCGCCAGGGAGGTCGTTTCGGCCCAAGCTGCCCCGATCGACGAACCCGTCACCACGGACGTCCGCCGACTCATCCGGCTGCCCGGGAGCCTCCACGGAGGCACAGGGCTCGTCGTCACCCGGCTGAATCCAGACTCGATCGACGAATTCGATCCCTTGGTCGATGGAGTCGCGGACCGATTCCGAGGTCAGCGGGTGATGATCCGGGTTACCGACCCCGGTCCGGTCCCTCTGGGTGACGACAGCTTTAACGAACTGGAGGGTATCAACTCCGTCCCGGAACACGTGGGCGTGTTCCTGATGACGCGGGGGCGGGCCGAAAAAGCCCCTGAGTGAGCGGACCCACCAAAGGCCAACCAACCATGAACCTCGACGAGCTTCGGAGCGTGCGAGCCACGGAACGACGCACCGATAGCCTGCAACAGCTCCGTGACTCGTTTTACGAGGATGTCGCGACCTACATCGCCGATCTGAAACGTCGACGCGAGGAACGCGCGGCAGCGGTCCAGGACCCGTTCGCCGATACGGAAATCCGGCGACTGTCTGACGAAATCGAGACGGCCGAGGAGGTCGCAGAGGCGATTTACGAACGTCGGATCGGTAAAGTCGTCTCGCTCGCTTCGTTTGCGGCCGCCGAGACCACCGTCGAAACCGAAGGGATGACCGAGGAGGAAGCGGAACTCTTCGAGGATCTCGTTGACCGGATCTCCCAAAATAAGGCGGACGTTTTAGACGTCTTGGAGTCCGGCGGCAACGGGGCTGAGACGCTTTCGGACGTATCGACCGGGTCGACCGTCACCTCTGATACGCCATCCTCGAAGACACGTACGGGAACTACGCCGGACGCAGGCGGTGGGGCCCCCGCCGAGCCGCTCGGACGGTCCGAAGAGGGTCAGATCTCGGCTCAGGGGAACGACCCAGAATCGACCGAGACGGATTCCGAGACCGAGCCCGATGACCTACTCGCTGACGCGATGGGTCCGGGCGGTTCAAACCCGCCTTCGTCCTCCGGTCCTGGTACACAACCCGCGGAGAGCGAGCGGTCCCCGGGAGAGGGTCCTGACCCGACCGGAGCCCGGACCCCGGGAACGGAGAGCGACGGCAAGTCCTCCCGGTCCTCACCCGGCGATGATGACGGTAGCACGCCGGACCGCCAGACTGTCCGTATCACCCAGGACATTGGAGCGATCTATGGCACTGACGAACGGGAGTATGAACTCGAAGCCGAAGACGTGGTCCGACTCCCGGTCGCGAACGCTACTCCGCTCGTCGAGCGTGACGCCGCCGAGCCGCTTGAGTGAGTGTTAGCCGGCCCTCGGTCTTGTGCCGTTGCGGACACCCTCGGCACACCAGGAGGATCCACGGGGTTTCTCACTCAACTTCACGCCTCTCCGCTCCACCAAACTCAGTTTACGCGGTACCGCAACAAGGCCGCGACACCTCCGAGATGCCGCAACTGCTGGCCCGGATTGAACTCCGCAGAGAACACGACTACCTCCCCCCCCTTCTGTTCGACCGTTTCGACGAGTTCGTTCACGTCGACATCCCAGTCGCCCTCGTCTTGCCGTTCCGCACGGAGACGCTCATCAAGGATCAATAGCGTCTCGACGGCCCCGAACTCCGCTGCCTGCATGGTTTCTTTGATTCCGTACGTGGCTTTCGTACCCTCCGCGATACGCTCTCTCAGCGTATCGATCAGCTCCGCCTCCCGAGCGATCCGGGTTTCCTCTTGGACTTCCGCGACAGCCCCCCGTTTGAGTACCTCGTGGACACCCCGTTCGCCCGCGCTCGCGGTATCGACGACGCTAATCCTGTCGCTCAGATCCGGGTGATCGGCACTGATCGTCTCCCTCGCGTCCTCTTTTGTGAAGCCCGGTCCCGCTAGGATGACGGCATCGGGATCCAGATGAGAGAGGGCCTCCCCGAGTTCGCTGAACAACTCTTCCCTCGGCCGTGCATACTCCCCTTTGCCGGTGGGCTTCGTGAAACTGGCATACTCTTCGGTTCCGTACTGTTGGACGGTGTGGATGGTGGCTGCCCCTTCCTCGACAGTTGCGATGGCCACATCGGGGGCATCACCGGCGCTTTCGGCCTGTTCGAGGCGGGCCACCTGATCTGGCTTGAAGTGTTTTTCGATTGTCAGCTCGGTCCGTTCCTCGACATTGAGCGTGTGGTGGCGACCGATCTCGTCTTCCCGGGAGCACTCCACGATTAGCCCACCCACACGGAGCCGGTTGGCGAACCTCGCGAACTCGATGTCCTCGACCTCGAGCGTGACGTACATGTGTTCGCGTTGACCACCTGTATCTCGGAGTTCCTCTTCGTCCCGGCGAACGCGACGGGTGGTGTCACCGGAGACCAGGTCCGCCGGTTCCAGGACATGCGAGAGGTGCCAGAGGTCGTCCACCGTTTCCGGAACGACCGTGAAGCGGTCACGGCCCTCCTCACCGCGACCTCGCTCTGGGATGCGCATACCCTCCGCTGACGCCTCCGAGTACTAAGCGGTCCGCATTCGTTCTCGTGACGACCCATCGTGGCCCCGCTTCAGGCTTCGAGCTCCCGAAGCGAGATATCGAGACCCAGCGCGTCGACGTATCCAACCGTATAAAGTCGGAACCCTACCACCTGGGCATAGAAGAGAATCGGGAATCCGACCAGCAGGAATACCAGTATCCCAGCCACGTTGTTGATGACGAGGATGACGACATAGCCTAGCAACCAGGGGACGGCATATTCGGCAGTGAGCGTCACGCGTTTCAGCAGGTCCAGATCGAAGGCAGCGGCCAGGTCTTCCTCGCGAGCGAAGTTACAGATCGCTGCTGGAAGCAAATAGGCGAGTACCAGCGTGTAGCCTACTACAACCAACACTAACACGATCGTCGACCCGGTGAAGACGGCCCCGAGGGCGTCCCCGAGATGTGTGACGCCCCCCGCTGAGTCTGAAGCAAGGACTCCGAGAGTTACCACTATCGCCCAAACCAGGCTGAGGACGACGACCGGGATGCTGTACACGAGGCCGATAGCCAGGAACTTCAGCCCGTCCAGGCCGAGTCGTTTCCAGTCGTCGAACTTCGGCGGCTCGTCGTGTCCTTGGACCGTGGCCCGGATAACAGCGACCAAGTATCCCTGAACGAACAGTATCGGAACGAGCGCGAACGGCAGTAGGAATATCCCCACGAACACGATCGAAAGAAGGAACCCGAGTAGGTAGATCACTCCAGCAGCGAACAGCAGGAGTCCGCCGATCAGTAAGATTCCAATCGCGTCCTCTCCTTCGAATGGGTATCGGAGGGCATCGGAGAGCATGTCCCCCCGCTGATATGGCTTCAAATTAAACGTACCGGCATCCGGAACCTTGCGACCCGCCATCGACGAGGATCACTGAGGCCCGGCAACCGCCCGTGCCCAGGCCGTAGCCGCTACAACCTCTGCATAAAACAGGAGAAAAAACCCGAGAGCAGCACGGTTAAGCGGCGGAGCGAACCCGGCAGCGACTCCGAGGACGGCCATCCCAAACGTCCACCCGACGAAGTATTGTGCCCGCTGCACTGCCGGCAAGACGTGGCTAGGTGAAAAAGCGGTCCGGAGGCGCCCTGTCCGGGCATATGCTGTTAGGGCTGCTGGTAACGGATAAGCGAACCCGACAGCAACCACAAGCGTTGCTGTTCCCGCCACGTAGACGCCCGCTCCAACGGTCGCAGCAGGGTCAAGGTCCGTCCCGAGAATCCCGCCAAAGGTCAAAATGAGGACCACAACGGGAACCAGGAGATACGCACACGTCACGACCGTTCCGCCGAGGCCACGCCTGAGCAGGGTACGGAGGTTATGGAATGTTGGCGGCTTCCGCTCCTCCTCATTCCCTGCCACTTCCAACACCCGAACTAGATATCCTACGACGGGAACCAACGGAAGCCCGGGGACGAAAACGGACAGGAGATGGAGCCCACCACCAATCGCGAGCGTTTCCAGGACGTCCCCACGGGAGCCCCGAAACGGGTACTGGAACGTCTCCAGGAACATCCGATCACTCCAGGAGCAAGTCGCTCTGTCCCGGCGGCAGGAACTCCTGGATTCGATCAGCCGAGGCCACCTTGCGGACGAAAGCCTCGTCGGTGAATCGGGCCTTCAGCTCCCGATAACACTTGACGGCGGCATCGTTCTGAGCGAACCGACCCGGAACGAGTCTGATGCTGGTCACCGCTCGTGATTCGATCGGGCTCGGTGGGCCGCCGATGACCCGCGTCTCCGGTTCGACTTGGATGCCGACCGCGACCCTCGCCGGGAGGTCACGGAAGTAGTTTCGCTCCCCCCGGATCACAAAGCCGCCCTTCTCAAGGTACTCTCCGCTCTCCGGGGTCTTCGAGACTTGATCCGGCCGGACGGCATACGCGTCCCCGGCTCCCCGTCCATCCTTCCAGACTGACGAGTACGAGACCGCGAACTGCGCGGCCTCACGCAAACTTGATTCGGGGATTGTGACGTCCCGGGCAGGTTCGCTCGGACCGGTCGCCTTCAGCACTGTGGCTGGCCCCCCGTGGGCTTGTGCGTGGAAGAAGCGGTCCCCCCGGTCCATGTACTTCTTGACGAGTTCTTCGTTTTGGTCCGCGTTCCGTCCGCCGATAACGAGGAACCCGTCGCTCGTATGGAACCACCGGAAGCGTTCGTACCAATTGTCAGCCTGCCGAACGGGAATCGACGAGCGCGTCAACCACTCCTCGTCGCTTCCCCCCTCCTCGGACATCCCCTCCGAATCCTCGGACTCGTCGGTCTCTCCGGGCTCCCACGACTCCTTCCGTTCCTGCCACGTCTCCAATTCGGCACGCGTATCCGCGATCGCCTCCTCGGCGCCCTGTTTCTTGGCTTCGATCCGCTTGGCTTCCTGATATAGCCGGTCCGCGTTCTTTTCCACCCCGACCGTCGCGTCGAGCGTCACTTCCATGTCGTCGATATCGAGCGTCACGGTTCCCTCCGCACCTGAGATATCGATGACAGCTTCCGCGGCCGGGATTCCCCTGTCGGCTCCCTCAGCGAGTTTCTCTTCGATCGTCTCCCACGATCGGTCCTCGGACCTCGCTGTTTGAACCGTCGACAGGATCTCATCGACGAGGTCGTAGTTGGCGTACAGCAGTTCCGCGCGCTCGCGCTCCCGTTCCGCCCTGCGCTCGAATTCCTCGATTGCGCCTTGTTGCTGTTCGATTATCCGTTTCCGCTTTGCGATTTCGGCGTCGAAGTCAGGTTTGTCGATTCCGCTATCCTCCTGTTCGTCCCGATTCAGTCGATGGAAGTACTCGTCCAGGGCTGCGTTGAACGAGTCGAACGTCTCCTGATCGACCCCGGTCTCGTCATACTCTCGAAGAGGTATCGGCGTCGCGTCGACGACCTGACCGTCCGCAGTGTAGACCCGGGGATCGAAATCTCCCGACCGGAGCCTCTCGGCAAGTCGGGCGAGCTCGTCGTGAAGTGCTTGGTACTCTTCGTCAGTGGCGTTGGCGATATCCAGTCCCTTCTCGACACCCGCCCTCGTACAGAGTTCCTCGCCATACAACCCGCCGAAATTGAGTTGCGTCGCCAATGTCCTCACGACGTCCGTATCCGATTCCTCCATCAGATCCCGAAATGTTTCGAACCCCAACTCGAAGGGATGAATCCGCATCGAAGGGTACTCGTACTGACTTCCCGGAGCTACGGTCCGGGATTTCAGCCGAACGGTTTCCAGACTTCGAAGCACGTCCCCGGTCTCATCGAGTACTGCTACGTTCCCTTCCCCGAACAGTTCCGCTACGACGGCGATACGGTCTCCGTGTCGTTCGAACTCGAAGGTAAGCACACGGTCGAACCCGTGTTGCGAAACGTTTTCGAGTTCGCCACCGGCCGCCCGTGACCGGAGCGTTTTGGCGAATTCCGGAGGCCTATCCGGCGCTGACGGCACTCGCGCTGGGTCGGCGACGTGACAGCGCTTGATATCCCCTACCTCGACTAGGAGTTCGACACGTCCGTGGTCGTGGTCACGGAGTTTGAAGCGGAGGAGGTCCTCGCCGTAGAGATAAACCTTGTCGACCGTGGCACCCTCATAGCGACCCAGTTCGGCCGTGAGAGCGGTCAGGTCGACGCTCGTGAGCTCCCGCTTCGAGTCCATGTCTCCAAGTTCGCGAAGCGGGGGTATGGGTGTTCTGCTCTTCACCCAGGCCGGGCCCAGGAACGGATCCCATGTCAGTGGAAGTGGACGGCCACACGCCTGACACCACCGGGCTGCTCTGACGCCGAGTCACAGCGGTACCAGCGGGGGAGCCCAGCGACACGGGTGTCCACACCTCACATTCGAGGACTGGGCCCGGATTCGTGACCGGATGAGCGACGGGAAGAGGCTCCAGCATTGCGCCTCCCGTGAGTTGCAAGACCAGGCCGCGTACAAAGCGGACGAACACGGTATCACGGTTAAGACGGTCGAGCCGTCGGACACCAGCCAGCAGTGTCCGAAATGCGGCTGTATGGTTGACGAAACCCGCGATGGGCAACAGCTCGTGTGTCTGGACTGTTCGTATCCTGTGAACTCCCACTGCAATGCGGCGAAGAACACGGCGCGAATCCTCGGGGTGCACCTCCGGCGGGGGCAGACGTCTCTCGATCGTGGAGCCTTCTGTCAGCACGCCCTGAAGTCGGCGACGATGACCGTGAACGCGACCGACCTGGCGTCCGGCACCTTCGTGTCAGCAGACCGGGAGTCCACCGACAAGCCCACTGCCGAAGCGGTGGGTGGCTGACGATGGAAGGCAACCGTTTTGCCCCAGCAGGTAGCCCCGTTTCCCATGCACGCGATCACGCGGTCCGGGTGGGTGGAGGTCATCTCTGGATCGATGTTTTCAGGGAAAACGGAGGAGCTGTTGCGCCGGCTTCGACGGGCCGAAATCGCCGGCCAGGACGTGGCGGCCTTCACGCCCGCCCTCGATGACCGATACGGCCAGACGACTGTCGGCTCTCACGAGGGGCGTCAGTGGGACGGCATTGCTGTCGATAGTCAGGGGGACGGGCCGTGGGAGATCTGTGATCGACTGGACGGTGAAGAGGTCGTCGCGATCGATGAGGCGAACTTTTTCGACGCCCCACTCGTGGACGTGGTCAATCGTCTCGCCGAAGAAGGTCGACGGGTCATCGTGGCCGGAACCGATATCACGTTCCGGAACGATCCTTTCGAGCCGCTGCCCCAGTTGATGGCAGTCGCCGAGTACGTCGACAAGCTCCGGGCGATCTGCGCAGTGTGTGGTGAACCAGCCACCAGAAACCAGAGACTGGTCGACGGCGAGCCGGCCCATGCCGACGACCCAACCATCATGGTTGGCGCCGAGGAATCGTACGAGGCTCGGTGCCGGAACTGCCATACGCTACGGACCACCTGATAGGCCCTCCCGATGACGACCTGGGTCGAGGATCCGGAAGGAGGTAGACCCCGAGGCCCGCGTGGGCTCGTGCACGCCTGGATTGAAGTGATGATCCGCCCCCGGCGGTTCTTCCGAACCGGCATCGCACCAGGCGACCAGGCCCCTGGACTCGTGTTCGCGGCTGCTGTGGCTGTTATCTACGCCGCCCAACGACTCGTTTTCGCCCCCGAGACGGTGCCCGTCTCGCTTGGTGGCCCGTTACTCTCGGGGCTCATTGCCCTGCTGGCAACGGCGCTCGTCGTCGCGCCGGCGCTCCTGCACCTGACAGCCGCCATTCAGACAGTGTTCATCCTGGTTTTCATGAACAGCCGACTGGACCGAGACCATGGTGGCGTCAGCGAGACTGTCCAGTTGATCGCGTATGCAACCGCCCCCTGTGTGCTGGCTGGGTTCCCGGTCGCACCGCTTCGGGTTGCTGCGACCGGATACGGGGCAGTCCTACTGCTCCTCGGAACGGCGGTTGTCCACGAGGCATACACGGAAGAGGCGATCCTCACCGGGATCGTTCCGGCGGCTATCGTATTCGGAGGTGCTTTCGGCGGTTATAGTGCCACGATTGTCCTCTGGCAGACGGTCGTCGCCATCGTATCGAAGGCGCCATGAGGGCCCGGACTAGAGCCGTGCCGGCCGGCTCTCTTGACGATTCACGACGCGTCCGGTGCTGACAGCTACGTTCCGACAACCGTTTTACGATGGGGGGCGACCATCAATTCAAATGGGCTCGTGTATCATCTGCGGTACGTCAGTCGACGGACGCGTCTGTGACTCCCATCAGGAAGACGTCGTGTTTGCATTCCAAGGCGACTCGCCCGACCAACTCGTCCCGGGACGGTTCTACCGAGGGACTGTCGACGGTTACGCTGACTTCGGGGTGTTCGTGGATCTTGCACCCGGTGTCACCGGGCTATTGCACCGGAGCGAACTCGACCAGCGGCTGGAGTCCCTCGACTGGGAACCGGGGGATGAGGTGTTCGTCCAAGTCAAGGGCGTCAGAGACAACGGCGACATCGATCTCTCGTGGTCCATCCGCCAAGCCGAACGGGAGTTTCGCGGCTCACTCCTCCAAGACGGTGAGGAGGAACGTGAAAGCGACTCGGACTCGGTCGAGGATGAGGACGTCGGCCCGACGGTAACACACCGTCCGACCCCGGAAGAGGACGCGCCCCGCGGAGGTGACGGAACCGGGGGCGGAACTGCGACAACCCAGGGAGGGTCGATCTCGCCGGGGGCGGAAGCCAGCGTCCCGTCCGAAGCTCAGCCGACCGGTGACCGGAAGCGTGTCCCGATCGAAACGCTCGAAAACCGTGTGGGTGCCGACGTCCGCATCGAGGGCGAGGTCGTCGGGGTCAGACAGACAGGCGGTCCGACCGTGTTCGAACTTCGAGACGAGACAGGGGTTGTCGACTGTGCGGCGTTCGTCGAAGCCGGAGTCCGGGCGTATCCCGAGATCGAGGTCGGCGATATCGTCCGTCTCGAGGGCGAAGTGGAGGTACGCCGTGAGGAGATCCAGGTGGAAACGGCCGGCCTGGCGGCGCTTGAGGACGACGACCGGGCAGAGGTCCAGCAGCGTCTCGCGGATGCGCTGGAGGCGGAGGCGCGCCCGGACTCGATTAAACCTCTCGTCGGGGAGCCCGCGGTGGATCCCCTCGAATCGGACATCCTCACCGCCGCCGAGGCGATCCGCCGAGCGGTACTCGAATCACGTCCGGTTGTCGTCCGTCATCCAGCCACAGTCAACGGATACGTCGCCGGCGCAGCCGTCGAGCGGGCAGTACTGCCGCTAATCCGGGATGAGCACGTCGAAAGCGACGCCGTATACCATTACTTCGAGCGCCGCCCTCTCGAGTCCACGGTTTACGACATGGACGGTGCAACCAAGGACGCTACTCGAATGTTGCAAGACCGAGACCGTCACGACGAGAAACTCCCGCTCGTGTTGTTGTTGGGTGCCGGTGGGACGCGGGAGTCCGCGGACGGACTTGGGCTGCTCGGGGTTTATGGCGCGCGCAGGGTCGTCGTGGATGTGGCTCCTGTAGATCCGGAGGTCTCTGATGAGGCCGACGTCGTCGTCGGACCGACAGAAGCGTTGACCGATGTCTCGGTCGGCGCGATTGGATCGGTTCTAGCTGCGACTACTAATCCCGAGATCAGTGAAGAGATACGGCATCTCCCGGCGGTGAGTTACTGGGAGGATCCCCCTGCTGGATACGTCGACCTGGCTACAACCGCGGGCTATGATCGTGACGCGGTTCGACAACTCCGGGAGGCAATCGCGCTGGAGGCCTATTATCAGAGCTACGAGGACAAACGCGAACTCATTACCGACATCCTGTTCGATGAGGAAGGAACGGACCTCGCCGGACACGTGAGCGGTCAATTCCGCGAAAAGATGTCAGCCGAGGTCGAAACCGCACAGGAGAACATCGAACACCGTGAAGAAGGGGAAGTACCTGTGACCCTGTTGGATGCAGAGGCGTATGCCCACCGATTTGACTTCCCCCCGACTGAGCTCTTGATCGAGGAGCTTCACCGTCGCACTAAGGATGATGGCCCGGCCGCGACCGTGGCCCTCGGCACCGACGAACTGTTCGTTCGGACCACCGACGACATCGACTTGCGGAGGGTCGCGGACGCAGCAAGGGAGGCTGTTCCCGACGGGGGCATCCAAGTGCACGGCGTCCGGGAGGGACGAATCGAGTTCCTTTCCGGCCGGCGGGACGCCGTCGCCGACGCGGTGACTGCGGCGGTAGCAGAGCAACTCTCCTAAGCCGCTCATTTCACCGCACGCTCGGATCATGGAAGCTCCCAGCCGATCCTCGGCTAGGGTCGCGATAGCTGAGTAACTCCGGCAGGGAGCGCTACCTCGTTTCCGGCGTGTCATCCTGAGAGTCGTCCGAGCCTTCGGCTCGTTCGCTGGACTTCTCGATCTCCTCCTCCGGATCGAACACGATCATCCCGTCGCCGGCCGTATACTCGTACGTGTGCCACCGAGGAATCGTAAGGACCCCGCTCATCTTCCGGATACGGAGCTGCTTCAGGAGAGCATTATCGACGAGGTCACCGTTGAGCCGGAGGTCGACGACACCGTCGACCATGTACCCGAGGTCATGCGGAAACTCGCGTTCCTCGCTCATTACGGTCGCCCCGGCGAAGACGGGGACTGATCGACCCTTGGGGACGTCCGCACGAAGCCCTTTTACGAAGTCATACGCCTTCACAGGCTGGACCAGGGATCCCAGTTCTGTCAGTGAGTCGATGACGACCATTCCGTCGTCCTCCATTCCCGCGGCCTCGAGACAGCCATCGAGCCTGTTCTCGACGTTCATGACGTCCGTCGCATCTCTGACCGCCGTCGTAGCGACCTGGGCCGCATCATGGAGGTGGCGGTTCCAGATGTTCATTCGGTCGTAAATCCGATCGGTGCTTTCCAGCCGGTAGCTGAAGCAGTCGAGGATCCGGAGTTGCTTGGACTCCAGATACGGGATGACATTCCAGTCGAAGGAGGCGAAGGACTGGGCGATCGAGGTGGGGGTTTCGAGAAACGAGACTACGACCACCGGTTCCCCGGCTTGGAGCCTACGCCACACGAGTTCCGCCTGAACCGCCTCGTCCCGGGTTCCGGATTGGCCGGACAGGAGCACGAAAGAGTTCCGTGGGACCCCCTCCGGAAGGCTGGCATCCATCGCGGCTACCCCCGGCCGAATCTGCCGGTAGCCGTGGTAGGTGGTGAAGACGCTCTCCCTGGACTCGAGCGCGTCCCGACAGACCGTCGAACAGAAATGGTAATCGACTCCACGGTGATCGGCGACCAGCGGGGTGTCCGGAATAGGCAACCGACAGTAATCACACCGAACTGTTCGTGCCTCGGGTTCTACATCGGCGTCGTTCGGGACGCCTGGTACTGATTCCGAGTCGTCCGAGGGCATATGGCTCGGCCGAGGGGACCCGCATTCAAATAAGTCAGCTACCTACCGCTGAAGCGGGTGGCTTCCGCGCTGTACCGCTGTGAGCGGCGTCGACCGCCCCACAGACCTGCCCTACGACCGCGTGCCGGCCCGAGCGACACGCTTTTCGGCACTCCGAGCCGACCGTTTTCCATGAGCGGCGCCGCGGACGCTGAGACGGAAAGCGGTGAGAGCGAAGCGTTCCGGCGAGTCTGTGAGGAGCTCGTGGACCGCATCCTCAGGGGTGAGGTTGACCGGGACTCCCTGGAATCCGCGAAGCTCTCGGTCTGCGGGGAGTACTCTGCCTCGAAGGTTCCACAGAACACCGAGCTTCTGCAGTTCGCTCCGGAAGACCGCCGCGAGGAGGTCCGCGCTGTCGTCCGCAGAAAACCCGTCCGGACCGCGTCCGGGGTGTCCCCCGTGGC
Source organism: uncultured Candidatus Halobonum sp. (assembly GCA_964502585.1). GTDB lineage: Archaea > Halobacteriota > Halobacteria > Halobacteriales > Haloferacaceae > CAZCXJ01. The sequence goes on along the minus strand of CAZCXJ010000013.1, from coordinate 19,729 downwards.
GATCATGACCTCGCCACATACCTGTCCGCACGGCAAATGCCTGTATTGTCCCGGCGGCCCCGCCAGCGAGTTTTCTTCCGCGCAATCGTATACGGGCCACGAACCGGCCGCCGCCCGTGGGAAGCAGAACGATTATGATCCGTACGGCCAGGTCCGGTTGCGTCTCGAACAGCTCAGACATATCGGCCACCCGGTGGACAAAGTGGAACTGATCTTGATGGGGGGAACGATGACCGCCCGGAGCCACGACTATCAGGAGTGGTTCGTCAAGCGGGCACTGCAGGCAATGAACGAGTACGACCCCACCGGGCGCCCGAACCCGGCGGAAGGACGGTCCTTCGCACAGGACCCCGACGAGTACGATTTCGAGTACCTCGAGGACGTCAAGAGCCGCAACGAGACCGCCAGCGTCCGGTGTATCGGGATCACGTTCGAAACCAAGCCCGACTGGTGTGACCCGGAACAGATCGATCGGATGCTCCGGCTCGGGGGAACGAAGGTCGAGGTGGGTGTTCAGACGACATACGAGCGGATCAACCGTGAGATGCATCGAGGCCACGGGACGCGGGCGTCGAAGTCGGCCAACCGACGGCTTCGCGATGCTGGATTCAAGGTCGGATTCCACATGATGCCCGGCCAACCAGGAATGACCGAGCCGATGTGCCGCGAAGACTTCCGCCAGTTGTTCGCAAACCCGGCATGGCGTCCGGACTACCTGAAAATATACCCCACGTTGGTCGTCCGGGGTACTCGGGTGTACGACCAGTGGCGCCGAGGCGAGTTCGACCCGCTGGACAACGAGACAGCGATCGATCTGCTTGCAGATATCGTCGCGGAGATCCCGCCCTACTGTCGGCTCCAGCGTGTCCAGCGAGACATTCCGGCGGACTATATCGACGCCGGCGTTTGGAAGTCGAACCTTCGTCAGTTGGTCGAAGAGAGGGCTGTCGAGCGCGGGCACGAGCTCCGCGATATCCGGGCGCGGGAGGTCGGGATGAACGATCAGACTCCCTCCCCCGGGGACGTGACACTGGAGACGCTCAGGTACGAGGCGGGTGGGGGCCAAGAACTGTTCATCTCGGTCGCGGACCGGGCGAAGGACCTCCTGATCGGGTTCTGTCGGTTGCGGTTCCCTTCCTACTCCCAGGCTGCAGCGGACGTGGAGCCCGGTCCTGGGACCGGCTCGGAGCCCGAGGACCCCGTGCGCCCAGAACTAGCCAACGCCGCCCTCGTTCGGGAGCTGCACGTCTACGGGTCCGAAGCGACATTTGGTGAGGATGGTGACTGGCAACATCAGGGGTACGGGCGACGACTGCTCCGGGAAGCTGAGACCCGTGCCTCCGACGCTGGCTTCGAAAAACTGGCTGTCATCTCCGGTATCGGGGCCCGGCGATACTACCGGGACAAGCTCGACTATCATCAGGACGGCCCTTACGTCAGTACCCGACTCTGACTCCAGGCTGCGGGACCGACGGGTAGTTTGATACGCTCGCCCATTCATCAGGCGGCATGGTCGGGCTCGAGGAGGTCTTCGTCGGAATCACTGGCCCGGAGCCCCTCGTTCAGGCCCTCGTGGGCGGTCTGATTATCGCCGGAATGAACCTTTTCGGAGCCTCGCTGGTCTTTTTTTACAGCAGTCCCAGCGAGCGAACGCTGGACGCGGCCCTTGGGTTCGCCGCCGGGGTCATGCTGGCTGCCTCGTTCACGAGCCTTATCGTACCTGGGATCGAGTTTGCAGGCGGCGACCCGCTTCCAGTACTCGCCGGGTTCATCCTTGGGGTCGGACTGCTCGACCAGGCTGACCGGTGGGTGCCACACGTCCACGTGCTCGTGACCGGACGCCAACGCCAGGACCAAACGGTGACGGATGCGAACGTGGCCTCGGTGATTCTGTTCATCGTTGCTATCACCATACATAATATGCCTGAAGGGTTGGCGGTCGGGGTTGGGTTCGGGTCCGGCGATCTCCCGAATGCCCTCGCGCTCATGTTAGCCATTGGTATCCAGAACATCCCGGAGGGGCTCGCTGTATCGGTCGCAGCTGTCAACGCGGGCTTCGACCGCCGAACGTATGCCGTTCTAACAGGAATCCGGTCGGGGCTTGTCGAGATACCTCTGGTGCTCATCGGGGCGGCAGCGGTGGCATTCGCCGCTCCCGTACTCCCGTATGCGATGGGATTTGCTGCGGGCGGGATGCTGTTCGTGATTTCAGACGAAATCATTCCCGAGACACATCTGGGGGGGCACGAACGGGTTGCGACCTTAGGAACGATGCTGGGGACCGTCGTGATGCTGTATCTCGACACCGCCCTAGGGTAACCCAGGACGGTGGAACGCCTTCGGACGGGTGTGAGTACCCGACACTCGCTCTCGGAACAGATTGGGCGATCATTACCCGTTGGATGTCGAGGAGATTAGTACGGACCTTGTGCAAAGACGGAGGGAACGGACGGTCTCGGCTTGTCTTGTGATTCACCAGGTGCTGTTGTCTCGGTACTGATGAAGATGCGTGGGACCGGATTTGAACCGGCGGACCCCTACGGGACAGCGCCCTCAACGCTGCGCCGTTGGCCTGGCTTGGCTACCCACGCGCGGACTCACTGCAACGGTCGGTACCCGTGTATTGTATAAAAGGCCTTCCGTTTCCGGGACCGGATCCCGCTCAAAGGGATCACTGTCGGACTCTCTCACACGGCAGCAGAAGTCAACGCCCCTTAGGTGTGGGACCGCATACTGCATCCTGGATGGCCACCACGACCTCCCCTCGAACGTTTGCCCGCAACCATCCTCTCGCGCTGGCGACAGTGCTATCAATTGTTTCGCTCGCGCTGGTATTTGCCGCCGCTCTTCGGGTGATTCCTCCCGATGTCATTCCTCAGGCCCCGCCGACTGTGTTTCGGGCGATTCCCCATCTCAACGCGGGGCTCTCCGTGATCGCCCTGATCACTATCTCCGTCGGGGTAAGGTTTGCACGCAGGGGCGAGTACGACCGCCACCGTCGGGCCATGGCCCTTGCGCTTGGTCTTTTCGCTACGTTCCTGATCCTCTATCTCTACAAAGTGGCACTGACAGGTCCGGCCAGTTTTCCGGGGCCCGACTCCATCTATGAAGCCGTGTACCTCCCGTTGCTGGGCGTCCACATCGTCCTCGCGGTCGTGTGCGTGCCGCTTCTGTACTACGTCGCGACCTTGGGATTGACCCGGTCCGTTACGGAAGTGAAACAAACACATCACCGGACGGTCGGAAGGATCGCGGCGACGTTGTGGGTGATTTCGTTCCTGCTCGGGTTCGCGGTTTACTTGCTCCTGTACGTGGTGTACTGACGGACTGCCGGGAACGGCTTGGCCCCTGGGGTGTTGGAGTCAGTACTCGTGAAAGACTTTTCCGCACTTCTGGCACTCGACCGTGTTTGATCTGAAGAGTCGGGTCCGTTTCATCACCGGACCGTTACACTCGTCACAAACCCCGATACCGCCGTCATGGGCGACGCGAGTGGAGAGATCCAGAACCTGGCTTTTCAAGTTCTCAATCTGCTTGCGCTGTTCCTCGACCGTTTGTTGAAGCGCCTCGACGCTCTCCTCACGCTGAGCGGCTGCCTCCATATCGATGACCGCTTCGTCGGTCGTTTCGGATTCGGTTTCCACTTCTGTTTCTGTCTCGGTCTCAAGCTCGGCCTCGCGTTCCGCCTCGACCTCCGCCGCACCACCATCCGTGTCACGGTCGGACATGTCTGTTAATCAGGAGTCCGCCACATTCAAACTATTGGTCGGTTAGGTCTGAGAACTGATTAGTTCCGACAGATGTCGAAATCGCCGGGAGGCTGTATCATGAACCCCCTCTTATGAAACCCCACGTCCTTGGACGCCTCATATACTTTTAATATACAAGAACCCTTTGTGCCGATTGCAATGTTCGGATTGGGTATGGCAAAACTGGCACAAGTGGCGTTCCCCGGAGGTGTGGGACAAGAAGGAGTTTGGCTTGGACTCGGAACCATCCTCATGCTGTTGGGGATGGTGTACTTCCTGATTGACGGTTGGGGTGTCGAAGACCCCCGTCAACAGGAGTTCTACATTATCACGATCCTGATTCCCGGCATCGCAGCGGCGTCGTACCTGTCGATGTTCTTCGGATTCGGGCTGACCGAAGTCCCGGTCGAAGGCGTCGGCACGCTCGACATTTACTGGGCGCGGTACGCGGACTGGCTGTTCACGACGCCGCTGCTCCTGCTGGACATCGGCCTCCTGGCCGGTGCCAGTTGGCGTGACATCGGCGCGTTGGTCGGCCTCGACGCGTTCATGATCGTCACGGGTCTGGGCGCGACTCTGATGAAGACCCAGATCGCCCGGTTCGTGTTCTGGACCATCAGCACCATCGCGATGATCTTCCTGCTGTACTTCCTGTACAGCGTGCTGACGGGGGTGGTTGCTGACAAGGACGAGGACACGCGGGCCACCTTCAACACGCTCCGTAACCTCATCCTCGTGGTGTGGACGATCTACCCGATCGCGTGGCTCGTTGGCACCGAGGGGCTCGGCCTGCTCGGCCTGTTCGGCGAGACGCTGCTGTTCATGATCCTCGACGTGACGGCGAAGGTCGGCTTCGGCTTCATCCTGCTGAAGAGCCGCGCCATCGTAGGCGAGGGATCCGCTCCGACGCCGTCGGCTGAGGCCGCGGACTAAACACGAACCGACAACGACCGAGCGGCTTTTTTTGACGCGGTACCAGGTGACCCACAGGTAGGGCATCGAGCAGGGACCGACCCACACGGCCCGAACCCACAGTACCACCAAACGATGAGCTCCAGTGACCCTGACAGTCCCGATGATTTGCACCCGGAATCGTTGAACCGCCGGTCCATGGCAGGAATCGTAGGCTTCGCGGGTCTTGGGGTCGCCGGACTGTTCGTCGCACTGCCGATATTCCAAGCCCTGGGGCTCGAGTTTCAACCCGCTTTCTGGCTCACGCTCGCGGTCGAGTTCATCGCGTTCGTGGGTGTCGCGGTCTCCGTCCTGACGCTTTATCGCGAGCGAGCCCCGGACTGACCGAACTCGTCTTCGAGTCCCTTGTAGTACTCCCGGGCCTCCTCGGAAACGGACGGCCCGATGACCTCTAGAGCGCGTGCAACGTCCTCGTAGGTCACGCGGGGTCCTTCCCCGTCCGCGACCGTGGAGTCGATGTCCACCGCTCCGTCGTCGTCGGCCGCGGCTTCGTCGAGGAACGCTTCGAGAGCAAGAAGGCTCGCCTCCCGGACGACAGCGGCGATATCGCTGCCGGTGTAGCCTTCGGTCCGAGCGGCGAGTTCATCAACGTCGAGCTCATCGACCGGACGGTCGCGGACGTGAACCCGGAAGATCTCGCGCCGGGCCGGCGCGTCCGGGAGCGGAACCTCGACAAGTCGGTCGAGCCGCCCAGGACGCAGGAGGGCATTGTCGAGTCGATCCGGCCGGTTGGTTGCCGCGATGGCGGTTACCCGTTCACGCGGACGGATCCCGTCGAGTTCCGTCAGCAGCTGTGACACCACCCGTTCCGGTGCGGATGCTTCCGCTTCCGCCGCACGTGAGGGTGCCAGGGCATCGATTTCGTCGAAGAAGATGACTGTGGGCGCGTTCGCCCTTGCCCGGTCGAACAGCTCTCGCACGGCCCGCTCACTCTCTCCCACGTATTTGTTCATCAGTTCCGGGCCGTCGACCGGCAGGAAGTTCGCGTCGGTCATGGACGCAACCGCCCTGGCCAGCATCGTCTTACCGGTTCCGGGAGGGCCGAACAGGAGGACGCCGGTCGGCGCATCCAATCCGAGTGCTTCGAAAGCGCCGGGATACTGGAGGGGCCATTCTACCGCACGCGTGAGTTCACGCTTTGCCGCGTCCAGCCCCCCGATGTCATCATAGGTGACGTCGGGCGTCTCGACACTGATACCACGTAGGGCTCCGGGCTCGGTCGCCTGAAGTGCCGCCTCGAAATCCGCGCCGGTGACCGTCGGGGTCGGGTCTCCCTGGCTGAGGGCTCTGTCGACCGCCTCGTCGAGCGCGTGCGACCGGACGGCCGCGAGGTCTGCAGCGACGTACCCGAAGGCCCGACGTCCGACGTCTGTCAGATCGATCTGTTCGTCGACTTGCAACGACCTGGAGAGAGTCTTGAGGATCGCAACTCGGTCGTCCCGGTCCGGGGGCGCTACCTCCACTGTTCGTGAAAGCCGGTCTCCGCGTCTGAGATCCGCAGGGACCGACTCGGCGTCTCGGGTCTCACCGACGACCACTATACCGGCACGGTCGACGAGTCTGTCGAGTGCCTCGCCGAGTTGGACCGACAGCCTATTCGATCGGCCCCCTTCGCCGATCCTGTCGAGCGCGTCCAAATGGATGACCGCCGGTGCTGCCCGCCCGGCAGCTTCGGCGAGGTCATCCAGATGCGCATCGAGGTCGCTGCGGCTGTCGGTAAGGAGCCGTGTCGGGTCTGCCGTGACGAGCGTCGCGTTCGCCTTCCAGGCCGCGTGACCCAACAGGTGTGTCTTGCCGACTCCTGCTGGCCCTTCGAGAAGAACGCCCCCGGCCGGTCGACCGCCCGCAGCGGTATACAGATCCCGATCGGTGAGTGGGCGCACGAGCGCCCGGTCGAGCGCCTTCCGAGTCTCCTCGTACCCTCCGACTACCTCGTCAGGCACGTGCGGGACAGCGAAATCGTCATCGGCTGCCGACGCGGGACCCTCCTGAAGCTCGATCGTCGTCCCGCCGGTCACAGTAACGGCCCCGCCGGGTTCCGTTTTGCGAACCCGCAAGGGGAGTTCAAGCGCACCGCTGAACAATCCGACCGTGACTTGGTCGCCGGTGACCAGAGCCGTATCCTCGAGGGACTGTCTGACTGCGTCCTCGCCTCCCTTGATTGAGAGTTCCGGGATGGGCGCGAGTTCGACGGCATCGGCGGCGGTTGGAAACACTGTCTCCAGCGTGAGCGCGTCGCCGACGTCGACCCTCGCGTTCTTCGCCGTCGTTTCATCGAGGAGGACACGGTCCACGCCCACACTCGGGTCGGGGACGGCTCGTGCGGCCGTCCGCGCGCCGTCCCCCCCGGTCAAACTAAGCGTTCCCCCCTTATCCACGCCCAGACGGTCTGCAGTCTCGGGTGCGATATGAACCGTTCGCTCGCGGTCGTCCCCGACGCCAACCACAGTGACAGTAACCGCAGACATGTCAGGTCTCGTGTAGCTGTAGGAGGGGATCCCCGTACAGGGCGTAATTAACGGCCGCAGCTCCGACGAGTGCCGGCGGGACCGCGAGAATCGTGAGATAAACCACAGTTACACCCTGGAGATACGCGACAGCGTTCGCGATAACGATTATCAGGGCCGCAGTGCCCAGGGCTGGCCAGTCCTGACGGGGGATCGTTGATTGTTCCCCATCGTCTTCCTCGTCCGTTCCATCGGTGCTGCGCGACACGGGCATGATTCGGAACCGGAACGCCGTAAATCCCTCTCACTCAGTCTAGGGTCCGTGCCGCGAGTCGGCCCGCAGCCCACCCTAGGAGGAACACCATGCCGGCGATCCCGGCCAGCGTGATCGCACCTGGGATGTTGCCTTCGGTCAGTTGGACCGTACTAAACACCAGCAACGCTACCCCGACGACTCCATGAACCCCGAACACCAAGTAATTCATTCCCGGCCCGCCATCGGTCATACCGACTCATAGAGGCTGCTGCGATAAGTAGCCAGGCGGTTTTTCCTCGTCACTCTCGCGATTAGTCGTCGGCTGGGGCCCCTCCTTCCACGGACGGCCGTTCGACCGGACGGTCCGTCGCCTCCCCGTCGATATCGAAGGGGTACTTGCCAGTCACACAACCGAGACAGAGGTCCTCGCGATCCTGTCGGAGAGCGCCCGCGACCGCTTCCGTTGAGAGGTACGCGAGGCTGTCTGCTTCGATCTCCGTCCTGATCTCCTCGGTCGATCGGTCCGCAGCGATGAGTTCTTCGCGGGTTGCCATATCGATTCCCATGTAGCAAGGCGCTGCGATCGGTGGGGCTCCGATTCGGACGTGTACTTCGTCGGCACCGGCGTTCCGCAAAAGTGAGACCAGTTGTGTGGATGTCGTCCCCCGGACGATCGAGTCGTCGATCAGTGTGACTGACTGGTCTTCCACGGTCGACCGGATGGGATTCAGCTTCAATCGGACCGCCCGTTCACGCTCGTCTTGGGTGGGCATGATGAACGTCCGCCCGACGTATCGGTTCTTCATCAATCCTTCCGCGAACTCCACGTCGGCGTCATCCTCCTGTGCTGCATCAGCGTACCCCGACGCGAACGCGCGGCCCGAGTCGGGAACGGGCATCACGACGTCCGTCTCGATCCCACTTTCCCGCCACAGAGCGCGGCCGAGTGACCGCCGTGCCTCGTATACGAGTCGGCCCTCGATGACTGAGTCCGGTCTGGCGAAGTACACGTGTTCGAAAAAGCAGTGTGCCGCGTTCTCCTCCTCGAAAAGACGGTGCGAGTCGACCCCCGATCCGTCCGAGCGAAGCAGTACGACCTCACCGGGCCGGACGTCACGCACCAGTCGGCCACCCAGTGTATCGATCGCCGCCGACTCGGAAGCCAGCACATACCCGTCGTCGAGACGACCGATACACAACGGCCGATTGCCGAGCGGGTCCCTGACGCCCAGGACCCTGTCGTCATGCATGACAGTGAGCGAATACGACCCGTGGATACGACTCATGGTCCGGCGGACTGCATCGATCAGGTCGCCATCGAGGAGGTTCCGGGCGAGGTCATGGGCGATCACTTCCGTATCACCGGAGGAGGTAAACGCGTGCCCCATCGCCGCCAGCTCCTCACGTAGGTCGCCCGCGTTGACCAGATTGCCGTTGTGAGCGAGCCCGAGCGCCCCTGATTTGAACGAGACGGAGAAGGGCTGGGCACAACACTCGTTGACCCCTCCTGCCGTCGGGTACCGGACGTGACCGATACCCGCTGTTCCGCGGAGTCCGTCGATATCCTCGGTATCGAACGCGTCGCCCACGAGTCCCATTTCCACGTGATCGTGTTGCTGGAACCCGTCGTGGGTGACGATTCCTGCGGAGTCCTGTCCCCGATGCTGAAGCGCGTAGAGGCCGTAGTATATCGGCCGAGCAGCCCCACGATCCGCAAGGGATACGCCGACGACCCCACATTTTTCAGTCGGCCCACGCGTTTCCGGTCCTCCCGTCCGGTCCCCGGGGGTTTCCATACCCGTCGGTCGTGCTTCCTACGATAAAAACTTCCGCCATCGTGCCGATATGACTCGATCCGAATCCAAATATATACACGATCGTGTATCACAGTCGACGTATGCTGACCGATTCACCCACTGCAGGACCGAGGCACCGGGAAACCAAAATGCCAAGGCTCAGGCCGTCCCGGAAGGAACGAAACCCATGCCCGAACCAGAATCGCCCCCGGAGTCCACACCGAATCGCGACCGACACGACACCCGATTCGAGACCGACGCAGTCCACGCTGGACAGGAACCGGATCCGCAAACCGGTGCGGTGATGACGCCGATCGTCGCTTCGTCCACGTACGCTCAAGACGGCCCCGGTCGCGACCGCGGTTACGAGTACTCACGGACCGGGAATCCGACACGAAGCGACCTGGAGGCGAACATCGCTGCCTTGGAGGGGGCCGATTACGGCAGGGCCTTTTCTTCCGGCATGGGTGGAATCAACACCGTCCTGAACCTGCTTGAAGCGGGGGATCACGTGGTCTCCGGGGACGATATTTATGGAGGCACCTACCGGATCTTCACCGACGTTTACGAACAGTACGACCTCGAGTTCTCCTTCGTCGACACGACGGATGTCGAGTCGGTGCAGGAGGCGATCCGTCCCGAAACAGCCCTGGTATGGGTGGAGACCCCGACCAACCCGCTGATGCGGATCAACGATATCGCGCGTCTGGCTGAGGTCGCCCATGACAACGACGCGCTGTGCGCGGTGGACAACACGTTTGCGACGCCGTACCTTCAGCGGCCGTTGGAACACGGCGCGGATATCGTCTCCCACTCGCTCACGAAGTATCTGGGCGGCCACTCGGACGTCGTCGGTGGCGCTCTCGTTACGGACGACCCGGACCTCGACGAACGGTTCGGATTTTACCAGAATGCCGTCGGTGCGACACCTTCCCCGTTTGACTGTTTCTTGGTGCTTCGGGGGACTAAGACGCTCCCCGTCCGGATGGACCGGCACTGCGAGAACGCCAGGGACCTCGCAGCGTGGCTCGAGGAGCACGACGACGTGGCCCGCGTGTACTATCCGGGACTCCAGTCTCACCCGGGACATGACCTTGCTGCCAAACAGATGGACGACTTCGGGGGCATGCTCTCGTTCGAGTTCGACGGGACGCTGGAGGAGGCCTCAACCGTGGTATCCGAAACTGACGTCTTCACCCTGGCAGAATCGCTCGGAGGGGTCGAGTCACTGATCGAACAGCCGGCCGCGATGACTCATGCGAGTATCCCTCGGGAGGAGCGACTCGCTGCTGGGCTGACCGACGGGCTCATCCGCGTATCGGTCGGGATCGAAAACGTCGCCGATCTCAAGACGGACCTCCAGGCCGCCTTCGATTCGGTTCGATAGAACGGCTGGAGGTCAGCCCGGCGATTTTTCCACTAGTCCGAGGGGCGCCGGAGGGTTTCTCACTTCGTCGGGGGGCCACCGGCCCCACGGCCGCTTCCGCGGAGGTTAATGGTGTGCAGGGTCGAGGACGCCTATGGGCGAGGGCGGCGTGTTCACCTACAATGGGGGGAAGGTCCTACCGGGCGAACGGCAGAACATCCGATACGCTGTTTCCGAGACGTATCTCGGCGATCCCGTCCGGATCCCCGTGACGATCATCAATGGGGAGCGGGACGGCCCGACCGTGTTTCTATCAGCGGCAGCACACGGCGACGAACTCAACGGGATTGCGGTCGTCCGGCGGGTCGCTCACGACTGGGACCTGGCTTCTCTAGCTGGCACGCTCGTGTGCTTGCCGGTGCTCAATGTCCCGGGATTCCTCGCTCAACAGCGGTATCTCCCGGTGTACGACCGTGACTTGAACAGGTCGTTCCCGGGTAAACGAGGGTCAACGAGTGCCAAGCGGATGGCCTATCGAATCTTCAGGAACTTCGTGTCACCATGTGATATCGGGGTGGACTTTCACACGTCGACCCGAGGCCGGTCGAACATGCTTCACGTCCGAGCCGACATGAACAGAGATGAAGTCGCTCGGCTTGCTCGGTCGTTCGGGACGAACGTGATCATCGATTCCACCGGGAGTGAAGGAATGCTTCGGCATGAAGCAAGCGAGAGAGGCACACCGACGATCACCGTCGAGATGGGGGAGGCACATCGGTTCCAGCGGACCCTCATCGAGCGGGCCCTCAACGGCGTCGAGAGCGTCCTGGCCGAGTACGGGGTCCGCCCGGCCGCAGAAGTCACCTGGCCCGGTTGGCGAACGGTCATCGCGGAGGACCAGGAAAAGACCTGGATTCGGGCGGACGCGGGCGGTATTGTCGAGATGCACTTCGAAGTCGGAGCTCTCGTCCACGCAGGAGACAGGATCTGCACGGTGACGAACCCGTTCAAAGACGACAACGTGGCCGTCGAGGCGCCATTCACCGGACTCCTGGTCGGTGTCCTGGAGAACCCGGTTGCGTATCCCGGCAATCCACTGTGTCATCTCGTCGAGCTCGGGGGACCAACCCTGCGGGTTGTCGAGCGGCAACAGTCGTCCGGATCCGAGCCCGCTACCTGACTCACCCGTCCGGTCCCCGGTGACGTAACTACTATACCCGCCGAGGTCGGAGCCGGAGCCATGAGCCAATCGTATGACCGTGGCCTCGTGGAGGACTTTGGGCGGTGGCGCGAGTTCTCCGCCGGGATGTGGGCCTGGGTTCTCCACAAGTTCACCGGCTGGGTGCTCGTCGGGTACCTGTTTACGCATATTGCCGTCCTGTCGACGGCACTGTCCGGTGCGGCCGCGTATACGAGTACGATACAGGCGCTCGAGTCCCTGTTGATCGTTCGAATCTTGGAAATCGGACTCCTCGCCGTCGCAGTCTTCCATATCCTCAATGGGTGCCGGCTGCTCCTCGTTGACCTCGGCGTCGGCCTCGGGTCCCAAGAACAGAGTTTCTACGCCTCGTTGATCCTAACGGGGGTTATCGTCGTCGCCTCCGTCCCCACGTTCCTCGCGGGGGTGTTCTGAGATGGCGGAGCGTTACTCTTCGTTCGAACGCGGCGGGCGCCGATGGCTCTGGCAGCGGATTACCGCGGCGTTCTTGGTCGTGGTGCTGGCGTTCCACTTTTTCCTTCTTCACTTCGTCCGGCACGCCGACGAAGTCACGTTCGCGCTGTCATCAGCACGAATGGAGAACCTCACTTACTATTCGCTGATGATCCTGTTCCTACTGACCGCGACTTTCCACGGGGTCAATGGCGTGTATAACGCACTCATCAACCAGGGGTTGACGGGGACAAAACGTCAGATCGTTAAGTATACCCTGATTATCGCGAGCGTTCTATTGATCGTCCAGGGGATTCGGACTGCAAACGCCTGGGCCGGCTTCCCAACGTTCTGAGACCAGTTAATCATGAGTACACAAGTTCCGGAGACCGAGACCGAGGAATCGGCCGTCGAAGAGTCGACCCCACAGCAAGACCGGATGCGAAAGAAGGCCGACAGACGGGTCGAGCGGGAGGAGCGACACCGCCGCGAGGCCGAAGAGCGGGCTGCGGCGGCGGAGGACACCTACCGATTGAAAGTCTTCCGCTACGACCCCGAGGTGGAGGGCAAGCAGGACCCCCGGTTCGACGAATTCCATGTTCCGTTCGAACAGGGAATGACGGTGCTCGACGCGTTGATCTACGCGCGGGATCACTTCGACTCCTCACTGACGTTCCGTCATTCGTGTCGGCAGGCCATCTGCGGCTCCGACGCGCTGTTTATCAACGGCCGCCAGCGCTTGGGTTGCAAGACACAGCTGGCAGACCTGGACGAACCGGTTCGGGTGGAACCATTGCCGCACGCCGAGGTCGAGAAGGACCTCGTCGTCGATATGGAGCATTTTTATGACCAGATGGAGGCGGTCGAACCCTACTTCCAGACGAACGACCTTCCAGAGGGGGAACTGGAGGAACAGCGACAGTCACGTGAAAACCGCGAGAAGATCAAGACCTCGACCCGATGTATCTGGTGTGGTGCCTGTATGTCCTCCTGTAACATCGCGGCCGGGGACAACCAGTACCTGGGCCCTGCGGCGATCAACAAAGCATACCGATTCGCGATGGACGAACGTGAGGGAGAAGATATGAAACAACAAAGGCTCCGCATCCTAGAACAGGAACACGGAGTCTGGCGGTGTCAAACGCAGTTCTCTTGTACCGAGGTCTGTCCAAAGGACATTCCGTTGACGGAACACATTCAGGAATTGAAGCGAGAAGCAGTCAAGAATAACCTCAAGTTCTGGTAGTGGGACCGGATTGGACACTCTTCCTGTTCCTCAGGTGTCGATACATTCCTCGGCATAAGCCTCGCGCCCGGTAGCTTCAGAAGCTACCCCGCTGCGGTCGACGCCCCGTTGTAAACCGTCCCTTGGATGAGACGTCGAGTCTGCCCGTAGGGCACGGGCCCACAACCGCGTCGGGCGATACCGAGCCATCGCCTCCCAGGAGTGGCGTCGGCCGGAAGACCGGCGGGGGTGATAAGCCTCAAGTCAGCCGGATACCAACGGACGGTAGCGAGAATCCCATGTACGAACACGATGTTATCGTGGTTGGCGCGGGCGGTGCAGGACTCCGCGCAGCCATTGCCGCCCAGGAGGAAGGAGCGGACGTCGCGATCGTCTCGAAGCTCCATCCGGTGCGGAGCCACACAGGAGCGGCTGAAGGAGGGATCAATGCTGCTCTCCGCGAGGGCGATTCCTGGGAGGATCACGCCTACGACACGATGAAAGGGTCCGATTACCTCGGGGACGCTCCCGCGATCGAGACCCTCTGTCAGGATTCGCCTGAAGACGTCATTCAGCTGGAGCACTGGGGCATGGCGTTCTCCCGGGACGACGACGGGCGTGTCTCCCAGCGCCCGTTCGGCGGCCTCTCGTTCCCGCGAACGACGTACGCCGGCGCCGAGACAGGGCACCAATTGCTCCACACCATGTACGAACAGTTGGTCAAGCGAGGAATCGAGGTGTACGACGAGTGGTACGTCACCCGGCTTGCCGTGACCGACGAAGAACGGCCGGAGGACCGAACCTGCCACGGGGTCGTCGGCTACGATATCGCCACGGGCGAACTCGCGGGGTTCCGGGCCCAGGAAGGGGTCGTGCTCGCCACTGGCGGGCTCGGCCAAGTCTACGATCATACCACGAACGCGGTCGCCAACACTGGCGACGGTGTAGCGATGGCTTACCGGGCCGGTGTTCCGATCGAGGACATGGAATTCATTCAGTTCCACCCCACCACGCTCCCATCGACGGGCGTCCTCATCACCGAGGGGGTACGGGGTGAGGGCGGTATCCTGTACAACAGCGAGGGCGAGCGGTTCATGTACGAGCGTGGCTACGCGAACAACGCGGGCGAACTCGCGTCGCGTGACGTCGTCTCCCGAGCTGAATTGACGGAAGTCAACGAAGGTCGGGGTCTCGAAGACGAGTACGTCCATCTCGACATGCGTCATCTCGGAGAGGATCGCATCGTCGATCGCTTGGAGAACATCATCCACCTCTCGAAGGACTTCGAGGGAGTGGATCCGCTGGAAGAGCCGATGCCGGTCAAGCCTGGGCAACACTATGCCATGGGCGGAATCGAGACGGACGAGAACGGCGAAACCTGCGTCCAGGGGTTGTACGCTGCCGGTGAGTGTGCCTGCGCGTCCGTCCACGGGTCGAACCGTCTCGGCGGGAACGCGCTCCCGGAACTGATCGTCTTCGGTCGGCGAGCCGGGAAACACGCGGCCGGTGGCGACCTCGGCGAGGCGATCATCAGTACGGGTCGGGAAGGCGAATACGAACCGGGAGCCATCGAGTCGCCAGTCGAGCTGGGCGCGGTCGAGCCCGCCGGGGACGCGGTGGCGGATGGCGGTCCCGAGAAGGCGGCCGACGGCGGGGTTGCAGCGGGTACTGCTGGGGCATCCGGGCCGAACGTCGTCGAGCAAGCGCTCGAGGCCGAGCGTGCCCGCGTGAATCGGTTGCTGGACAAGGAGGACGGAGTCCAGCACGCCGAGATTCGCTCTGATGTCCAAGGGACCATGACCCAATACGTCAACGTGTTCCGGGAAGAGGATGGGCTCAAAGAAGCCCTCGCCGAGATCCGTCGGGCCCGGAAGCAGTATCAGGATGTGTTCGTGGCCGACCCGTCACGAACGTTCAACACCGAGTTGATCCAGACGATCGAGACGCGCAATATACTCGATTTGGCCGAGGCGATTACCCTCGGAGCTCTGGCCCGCGAGGAATTCCGTGGTGCCCATTGGCGGGCCGGCTACACCGATCGGAACGACGAGGAGTGGCTCAAACACACAATGCTCTCCTGGGACCAGGGCGATCCCGAACTTTGGTTCAAACCGGTCGTTCTCGAGGGCGAGAACAAGACGTACGAGCCATCGATCCGTTCGTATTGAGCCCAACCGGCCCTTGCGACGACAGTCGAAACTGACCCCCGTCCGGGTCGAAGTTGGATGGTTTACTCGTCACCGAAATAACTGGTGCTGGGCGGCTGACACCGTCTATCAGTGACAGGGGCGTGTTCGACGTTCGTTGAATTGGGGTTTTATTATCGTCGAACTAGAGTATACTCATACGACATGCAGGCGCAGACACGAGCGGACGGGACTGACGATGTGGAGCGGATGCCGGGCACTCAACTGCCAGACGGGCTCCAATCTCCCCGGGCGAAACTAGTGTATCTGTATCTCGCGACACACGGCGCCGTCACTGAGGAGGAACTGTGCGAAGGCCTCGGAATGAAGCGGATCTCCCTGTACAGCATCCTCGGTGCCCTTCGGGACAAAGGACACGTCGCCCGGGAGTCGGGACGGTACGTTCCGGCCTGATTCGGCCCGTCTCGGGTCGACGACGCGTGGTGTTTCGATTCGGGACGACCGACCAGCGGGTCACAGCAGGCTGACGAGAACCCCGAACAGAATCACGCCGAGGGTGAGCAATGAAACAAACAGGAAAAACAAGTCCGCTCCGTCCATGTATGTAACGAATTCGCGGAGGACGATAAACGTTCGCGGTTCCTCTGTTTCACCCGGCAGCGGTGCTTCGGGGGCGTAGTCCCTTTCCTTGCGGCCCGCGGGACGGGTGACCCTCTTTGGGGATTTCGTTCTCACTTTCCGGACGGACGATAATCGCACATCCCCTCTAAGACAATCACACCGGCGTGCTCCCCGATGGGTTCGGACCCGCAGTAGGTTTCCTCCGAGTTCGATTGGGGCGTATCGAGACCGGAGCCTCGCTCCTGTGAGCTGCTCCGACAGGCGTCTTCCGGGCCTATCGTGCGGCCTCGGGAACGACCCGGTCTGCAAACTTCTCGCGGACCTTCCGGACCTTCGGCTCCGCATTCACCCGGCAGTAGCCGTCGGCGGGGTTCTTCTCGTAGTAGTCCTGGTGGTATTCCTCGGCTTCGTAGAAGGCTTCCAGCGGGACCACTTCGGTAACGACCGGGTCGTCGTACGCGTCCTCTTGTTCGAGTTCTTCGATGAACGACTCCACGAGTTCTCGCTGTTGGTCGTCGTGGCAGAGCACGATCGAGCGATATTGTTCACCCACATCAGGCCCTTCGCGATTTAACGTCGTGGGGTCATGGACAGTAAAGAACACTTCAAGCAGTTCCGGATAGCTGATCCGGTCCGGGTCATACTCTATCCGGACGACTTCCGCATGGCCGGTGTCTCCACGACAGACCGCTTCGTAACTCGGGTCCTCCGCGTCACCACCGGCGTATCCCGACGTGACCTCATGAACCCCCTCGAGTTCCTTGAAGGCCGCCTCGGTACACCAGAAACATCCACCTCCGAACGTCGCAACCGCAGTATCACTCATGCATGACGTCAGGGGACGAACGGATATAAGCTCCCCGTCACCGGACAACCCTCTCCTGATTCCCGACGCGTCTCGGCCCCGACGAGGCTGCTCGGGCATCCGAGCAAAAAGCCTATAGGAGATACAAAGTAAGGAAGGCATAGAGATGGTCACTACAGTACCGCTGTTCGGGGCACTCCCCGGCACACCGGAAATGCTCGTGATTCTGCTCGTGCTCGTGCTACTGTTCGGCGCGAACAAGATCCCCAAACTCGCCAAGTCGACCGGGCAGGCGATGGGCGAGTTCCAGAAGGGACGCCAAGAAGTCGAGCAAGAACTTGAGGAGATGCAAGAGAGCGCGACACTGGACGAGAACGAGGACAGTGCGAGCCTCGGTGAGACGGAACCGGATACGGTCGCCGAACCAGAGACGGAATCCGAAGAAGCTACGAACGACTGATCGGTCAGCGATTCTACGGACAGTTTTCGACATTGTCTTCCAGCACCGCGTCTACGCTCATCCACGGGGCGCGTGGCCAAGTGGATACGGCACGGGGTTCCTAACCCCGCGATCGCGGGTTCGAATCCCGCCGCGCCCGTCGCCCCCATTCCATGCTTCGTGATGTGTGACCATCACCAGGTCGGCCCGCCGTTCCTGTACCGTCGCTTCGGGCCTGGCTCTTCTCCGAGTTACTGACGCCGTTATCGGAGCAGAAAATTACGGGGGAACCCTTTTTCAAACCCCCCCATGATACCCGGGTGATGGCTATCGACGACGCCGAGGGTTCCCCGTCCCGAGAACTCGAGGAAGGGACGGCGGAACGGACTGGAGAGGAACCGTCGGCGGATCGAGTGGCAGTCGGCGAGTACACCTGGGACGACTACCTCCGTGAGTACGGCTTCAGCGAGGAAGCTGACCTATTGTACGAGCGGTTCGAAACCGCGCCCGGCGGCGATCGATGGGGGGAGGAGGACCGTACCCTCACCGACGAGGATTGGGAGCGTGCGGGGCTGGACCCTGCCGATTTCCTGGGGTTCCACCCGGACGAACTCCCAGGCCGCTTCGCCGCCATCGGGGCCGTCGCCAAGGAGCTGGAGGCACGATCGGAACTCATCGGCTACGATGATACTCCGGTTGTCAAGGATATCTACGGCTGGGAGGACTACAAGCGGGAGTACTTTTATGACGGGAATGGTGGCCCGCCAACGTCGTCTGCTGGTGACCCCGAACCGTTCGACCCCAGCGACGACCTGGGGTTCGATCCGGCGGCAACCGAGGAAGTTCTGAGCCACCTCGGTGACCGAGCGGAGGAACTCAACGCGCTGATTGACGAGCGGACCGTCGACGTGGCAGAAGAACTCGACGAAGACTCGTTCTTCTCAGACGAGCATGGCGCGACTACAGTCGTCAATCGGTACGACCTAGAGAAGGCCGTTCCGATGGAAAAGAAGCGTCACTTCCGGGAGGAGGAACGGTACTGGGTAAACGAGCCGTATGCGTTCGTCATCCTGTTCCACTCCCGGAAAGAGAACGAGAAGAAATACTACGTGATCGAACCGTACCGGAACGAGATCGAGGAGGAACTCATCGAGTACGTTACGGGCAAACTCCGGACGTCGATCAAGTACGCGGACGAAGGGACGGTGGCTGCAGACGAGGACCGCCGACGGGACGTGATCGAGGAACAAACCTACGAACTCCTCGAGCGGTACGACCTGTACGAACGAGAGCGGGGCGGTGGGCTCGGGAACCAGCTGGCCCGGACGCTCGACATCGACAACACCGGTGGGCTCGGAGGTCGCTTCCTCGACCTGCTCGGATACGAAGAGATCGAACGGCGTTCCGACGTGGAAGGGATCGCGGCTCGGCCGGAACCGGCAGTGCTCGAGACCGACTCTGAAACCCTCAACGAGTACCAAGTCGAGAAACTCCTCTATTATCTCCAGCGTGACTTCATCGGGTACGAACGAATCGACGGCATCAAACACGACATCAACGTTGAGGACATCTCCTGTGACGGGTACGATTCTCCGGTTTTCGTCTATCATTCCGATTACGAGCAGATCATCACCAACGTGTACCACGGCCAGGAGGAACTCGATGATTTCGTCGTGAAGCTGGCCCAGCGATCCGGCAAGGGAATATCCAAACGACAGCCACAGGTGGATGCGACCCTCCCGGACGGGTCCCGGGCCCAGTTGACGCTCGGAAAGGAAGTGTCGGACCACGGAACGAACTACACCATCCGACAGTTCCAGGAGGTCCCACA
Organism: uncultured Candidatus Halobonum sp.; assembly: GCA_964502585.1. Classification (GTDB taxonomy): domain Archaea; phylum Halobacteriota; class Halobacteria; order Halobacteriales; family Haloferacaceae; genus CAZCXJ01. The sequence continues at coordinate 424 of CAZCXJ010000013.1, read as the reverse complement.
TACCCCGATCGACCTGATCAACTGGAACACGTTCTCGCTCGACGAGATGGGGTTCCTCTGGCTGTGTATCGAGAACGACAAGTCGCTGATCTTTGCCGGCGGGACGGCGTCCGGCAAGACCACCTCGTTGAACGCGGTCTCCCTGTTCATTCCATCGAACTCGAAGATCGTCTCTATCGAGGACACCCGCGAGGTCGAACTCCCACAGCGCAACTGGGTGGCCTCGGTCACTCGGCCCTCGTTCACCGACGACGACAAAGGTGACGTCGACGAGTTCGACCTCCTCGAGGCCGCCCTTCGTCAACGCCCCGACTACATCGTGATGGGGGAGATCCGGGGGGAGGAAGGTCGAACCCTGTTCCAGGTCATGTCGACGGGGCACACGACCTACACCACGTTCCACGCCGACAGCGTGGGCGAGGTG
>CAZCXJ010000012.1:0-50657 GCA_964502585.1 uncultured Candidatus Halobonum sp. | reverse complement strand
TTTTCATCGACATCGTCTCCCCTATCCTGTGGTTCGCGTACGTGAGTGCACTGGCGGTTCCGGCGGCGATCGTGGTCGGCGTCGAACGACGCGACCACCGACCTGGGTTTTGGACCCGCTTCGGGACCGCGATCGGGATCTTTCACCTCTCGTTGCTCGGGTTCCCCGGCCCAGTCGGTGCGCTGGTGGGCCTTCCACAGATGGTCCCGAGCCTCGCGACAGTGCTCCGGTCACTGCCGGTGTACCCGGTCGACTGGATGTTGGTGACCGGCACGCTCGGCGTGGCGGTCGCACTCATCGTCGCAGGGTACGCCGCCCGGCTGCGAACTCGACGGGCCGGCCTGTTTGCGGGAGGGGGGAGCATCATCGGAATCTCCGCGACCGCCCTGGTGGGCCCGTTCGTCGGCCTCGATCCGCTCCCCGCCGCGGTGATCGCGACGATTTCGCTCGTCCCGACCGGCGCTTACCTCGGGGGCGTCGCGGTGACTCGGCCGGAGGACAGGGCCGGCGTGGCGCTCCCGCTGGTGATCCTCGGGGGGTCGCTTGCAGGGGAGGTGCTCGTGGACGCACTGGGGTTCGCGGGGCCGCAGGCCTGGGTGGACTGGCAGTTCCTCACCAGCGCACACAGCCGGACTGCCGTCAATGCCGGCCTTTATCCAGCCATCGGCGGCTCGATCCTTCTGATGACCGCAGTCGCAGTGCTGTCGTTCCCGTTGGGCGTGGGGGCGGCCGTCTATCTTGAGGAGTACGCGCCCGATAACCGGTTCACCCGGTTCATCGACATCAACATCGCGAACTTGGCTGGCGTTCCCTCTGTGGTGTACGGACTCTTGGGGTTGGGCGTGTTCGTCACATATCTCGGCCGGCCGACCGGGACGGTCCTGATCGGCGGGGCGACCCTTGCCCTGCTCATTCTACCGATCGTCATCATCTCCTCGCGGGAAGCCATCCGTAGCGTCCCGGACGAAATGCGGCAGGCCTCATACGGCATGGGAGCGACGCGCTGGCAGACCGTCCGGCGTGTCGTCCTTCCGCGGGCGTTCCCGGGAATCCTGACCGGAACGATCCTCGCGCTCGGGCGGGCGATCGGAGAGACCGCCCCGTTGATCATGATTGGAGCTCCCAGCGTCCTGTTCTCGCTCCCGACGGAACTCTCATCGAAAGTCAGCGCAATGCCGCTACAAGTGTTCGCCTGGGCGAGCCTGTTCGCCAGCGAGGACTTCTATACGAAGGCAGTCCCAGCCGGGGTCGTGGTTCTCGTGGGCGTCCTCCTGGCGATGAACTCCGTGGCCATCGTCTTGCGAAACAAGTATCAGACCGACCAGTGATGACCAATTATGGACGGAGTCCCTGATCCCCACATCGTATCGTTATGAGCCGGGAAGAGTCGGAAACGCCGGTCCATCCTGACGCCGAGGAGACGGATGACCCGACGAGCGATGACATGATCGTCGAGACTGACGTGAGCGAGAGCGTCACCGAGGGCCGCCACGCTGGCCGAGCCGCTCCCGACCCTGTCATCGAGGCTGACGGGATCAGCGTCTATTACAACGACGTGCAAGCCCTGCGGGACGTGTCCATCGCGATCCCCGAAAAGCGGGTGACGGCCATCATCGGCCCGTCCGGATGCGGGAAATCGACGTTCCTGCGGTGTATCAACCGTATGAACGACCTGGTTGACGCCGCTCGAGTCGAGGGCGACCTCTACCTCCGGGGGAAGAACGTCTACGACGACGACGTCGACCCAGTAGCACTCCGACGCAGGGTCGGCATGGTGTTCCAGAAGCCGAACCCGTTCCCGAAATCGATCTACGACAATGTCGCGTATGGGCTGGAGATCCAGAACAAGGATGGCGACTACGACGAGATCGTCGAGACGTCGCTGCGGCGGGCGGCCCTGTGGGACGAGGTCAAGGATCAACTCGACGAATCAGGGCTGGACCTCTCTGGCGGCCAGCAACAGCGGCTCTGTATCCTCATGGACGAGCCCGCGTCCGCGCTCGACCCGATCGCGACCTCAAAGATCGAGGACCTCATCGACGATCTCGCCTCCGAATATACCGTGGTTATTGTCACACACAATATGCAGCAGGCGGCTCGGATCTCGGACAGGACCGCAGTGTTCCTCACCGGGGGAGAGCTCGTCGAGTTCGATGACACCCAGAAGATTTTCGAGAACCCGGAACACCAGCGGGTCGAAGACTACATCACTGGGAAATTCGGTTAAATGTATCGTGACCCCCGTCCCCGAGAGTCACCCGCTCCCGACCGATACTCTGGCACTCGGGGCGGCCTGCGGAGAATTGGGAACCCATATCGGTCGTGGATGGAGGCCCTCGAGAGCGAAGCTGGGAAGCTCGGAGCACCGGGCCGATGCCGCCACGGCACGACCCGGGACGGCGGTGTTGCCCGGGATTTGCCGTTGCCGAACCCCCGACCGGGCATCGATCGGAGGAGTTGCAGGCCCGTGCCGTAACCGAATAACACCACATTCAATCGTCATACAAAACCAATCAAATGCCACGAGATGGATATCAGGAACAGTTGGAGACCCTCCGTGAGGACGTCCTCTACATGAGTGAGGTCGTCGCGGACCGCCTCCGGAAAGGGTTGGACGCGCTTGACAGCCGGGACGAACAGCTCGCCCGTGAGGTGATCGAGTCCGACCACGAGGTGAACGAACTGTACCTCGAACTCGAACAGGACTGCGTCGATTTGATCGCGCTCCAGCAGCCCGTCGCTAGCGACCTCCGGTTCATTGCGGCCTCGTTCAAGATCATTACTGACCTGGAACGCATCGCCGACCTCGCGGTGAACCTCGGCGAGTACGCGATCGAGGCGGAACGGGAGGTCTTCCCGGACGTGGACGTCCAGCGGATCGGCACGGAGACGCTCGACATGCTGGAGCGCGCGATGGAGGCGTACGATGCCGACGATGCGAACGCGTGTTACGTCGTCGCGGAACGGGACGAAGAGATCGATAGGATGTGTTCGGAGGCGGCCGATGCCGTAGTCCGGGAACTGATCGGAAAGGATCGGTTCGACCCGGGGGACGACCCCGAGATTGAGAGTCTGATGAACGACGTCTCCCGACTCTTGTTGACGATCCGCGATCTCGAACGGGTCGGCGATCACACAGTCAATATCGCTGCCAGGACCCTCTACATGGTCGAAAACGACGACGCGCTCATCTACTGATCCGGCTCGGATGGAGGTGTCCGGACGCGCTTCGATCGGCTGTGGCCGACGGGCAGCCGATCCCGACACGAGATCGGGTGACGAATCCCGCGCCCCCGCTGCGGTTCGGGTGTTGAAGCTTTTGTACCCGTGGCTGATGGGATAATCCATGCGTGAGCAGTACCAGGATCACGACCGGACTCGGAAGGGCTCGAGCCCCCGACGCCCGTGACTACGATGGAGTTCGATATCGTTTCGCCCGACGCGATCCATTCCGGTCGGGCGACCGACGCGTACTTCGACCGGACCGTCGAGACGCTTGAACATGCCGGTCGGAACCCACACGTGGTGGCCGAGGTCACGGCGGACCAGTTCCCGACCGGGGAGTTCGAACTTTTCGCAGGCGTGAAAGACGCTGCCCATCTTCTCGAAGGACTCCCGGTCGATGCGGACGCACTTCCGGAAGGACGGCTCTTCGATGGTGGGCCAGTCCTCCGGCTGGAAGGGGAATACTTGGACTTCGCGAGATACGAGACGGCACTGCTCGGCTTCCTCTCACACGCGAGCGGTATCGCGACCAGCGCTCTCCGCGCCCGGAGGGCGGCCCCGGACTCGCTCCTGTTGAGTTTCGGTACTCGCCACGTCCATCCCTCGATCGCGGCGATGGTCGAACGGTCCGGACTGATCGCCGGCCTCGACGGGTTCTCCAACGTCGCAGCCGGCGAAGTACTCGGACGAGACGCGGGCGGAACGATGCCTCACGCGCTGATCATCTGTTTCGGCCGAGGGAACCAGGAGTCGGCCTGGCAGGCGTTCGATGAGGCCGTCGGAGCGACCGTCCCCCGGGTGGCGCTTTGTGACACGTATTCGGACGAAGTCGATGAAAGCCTCCGGGCCGCAGCCGCGCTTGGTGACTCGCTGGACAGTGTGCGGCTGGACACCACCAGTTCCCGCCGAGGGGATTTCAGACACATCATCCGGGAGGTTCGGTGGGAACTCGCCGGGATCGGCCGGGACGATTTGGACGTGTTCGTGAGCGGCGGGCTCACCCCGCCGATGCTTCGGGAGCTCCGGGATGTAGCAGACGGGTTCGGGATTGGTGGGTACGTGAGTAACGCCGATCCGGTCGACTTCGCGCTCGATATCGTCGAAATCGAGGGGACGCCCACATCCAAGCGCGGAAAGCTCTCCGGGGTCAAACAGGCGTACCGGACGGCCGATGGCGGCCACCACGTCGGGCTCGCGGACCAGGCTACCCCGGGGGAGGCAGAGCCCCTATTGGAACCGCTGGTCAGAGACGGCGAGGTCGTTCGTGAGTTCGATATCGACCGTGCTGCCGAAGAGGCGTTGGCCGACGCGAACCGGACCGGATTTGCCGCCAGTCCGGGCGCATAGTCCAGCCTGGAGACCCCCCGTCCGGTCAGAGGAGTCCTTTGGATCTAACACGGGCGGCCATCTAGGGTGGGTGTCCGTAGCCCAGTCGAGAGTCGGCGATCATCGATGCGTGGTCGAACCCCATCTCTGGCAGGTCGGTCGGATCGAACGTTCCGACGCGACGCGCCTCCTCTCCTGGAATCGGTGTGGACTCCCCGCGAGCAACACACCGATAGGCGACGCTTACGTTCCCCCGCTCGTCCCGGTCAGGGTCGTCATAGAGGCCCACGAACGAGTCGGTCACGACGTCTAGACCGACTTCCTCTTTCACCTCTCGCACGCAGGCCTCGCGAGCGGTCTCTGTGGGCTCCACCAGCCCACCGGGCAGCACCCAGGTACGTTCGTATGGCGGGTGATCCCTTTCGAGAAGCACCACTTCCCCGCCGAGCGAAATTATCGCGTCTGTCGCGAGCGCCCGTACCTTCGACATACCTGAGACTGAATCCACACACGTATGAACACCCGGCCTGTAGTGGTCCCGACCGCGATCCGCATGAGCCACTCGGTTTGACGAGAGTCCCGTCCAATCAACACCCTCCGAAAAGCCGTCGACCGCCCCCCGGACCCCTTCCTCGGAAGGGAGGACAAGCCTAGTGCGTGTTCCAGCTCGTCCGCAAGAGCTGCCGGGAGCAATCAGGGTGTCCGAAACGGTTTTGACCCGGCATGCCGTCCGGTCAGTATGCCGACGAAGGAAACGGGGTACGATCCCACGTTGGGTCGCAAATTCGTTTTCGTTACCGGGGGTGTGATGTCGGGGTTGGGAAAGGGAATTACGGCCGCGTCGACCGGTCGTCTTCTCGCCAATGCTGGGTTCGACGTCACTGCCGTCAAAATCGACCCGTATCTGAACGTCGACGCCGGGACCATGAACCCGTACCAGCACGGCGAAGTGTACGTGCTGAAGGACGGGGCGGAGGTCGACCTCGATTTGGGGAACTACGAACGGTTCCTGGGGGTCGACATGACCGCCGACCACAACATCACGACGGGCAAGGTATACCGGGACGTTATCGAACAGGAACGGGCCGGGGAGTACCTCGGGCAGACCGTCCAGATCATTCCCCACATTACAGATGACATCAAACGACGGGTTCGGGAAGCAGCCGCTGGGTCCGACGTCTGTATCGTCGAAGTCGGGGGGACTGTCGGCGACATCGAGGGCATGCCGTACCTGGAGGCCCTCCGCCAGTTCGCCCACGAGGAAGCCTCCGAGGACATCCTGTTCACCCACGTCACGCTGGTGCCGTACTCGAAGAACGGCGAACAGAAGACCAAGCCCACACAGCACAGCGTAAAGGAGCTCCGGTCGATTGGCCTCCAGCCCGACATCGTGGTGGGACGATGCGAGGACCGGTTGGCCACCAAGACTCGGGAGAAGATCGCGCTGTTCTGCGACGTTCCGACGGAGGCCGTCTTCTCGAACCCCGATGTGGATGACATCTATCGGGTCCCATTGGTCGTCGAGGATGAGGGCCTGGACCAGTACGTTATGGACGAACTCTCGCTGACCGAGGAGGCACTCCCGCGGGGCGACCGGAAGGACCAATGGCGCGAGCTGGTGACGCGGGACCGGGTCGGGGAGGTCGAGGTCGCCCTGGTCGGCAAGTACGACCTCGAGGATGCGTACATCTCGGTCCACGAGGCGCTCAAGCACGCTGGGCTGGAACACGGGGTGGACGTGACGGTTCAGTGGGTGGATTCGGATGAGATGCTGGACCGACACACTGAGCGCCTTCGAGGTGCCGATGGGGTCGTCGTGCCAGGAGGGTTCGGCTCGCGCGGCGTCGACGGGAAGCTGGAAGCGGTCCGCTACGTCCGGGAACACGACATTCCCTTCCTCGGGCTCTGTTTGGGTTTCCAACTCGCCGTCGTCGAGTTTGCTCGGAACGTCCTCGGCCTTGCCGACGCACATTCCGCCGAGATGGACCCCGAAACGCCCGACCCTGTTATCGACCTGCTTCCCGACCAGCAGGACGAAGAGGAGATGGGAGGCACGATGCGGCTGGGAGCGCACGAAACTGTCATCGAACCGGGGACGCTTGCGGAGGAGGCTTACGGGGCCACAACCTGCATGGAACGGCACCGACATCGATACGAGGTGAACCCTGATTACATCGATCGGCTTGAGGCAGCCGGAATGACGTTCTCTGGCCACGCGGGTCGACGAATGGAGATCCTGGAACTCCCCGGGCATCCGTTCTTCCTCGGAACGCAGTTCCATCCCGAGTTCCGGTCGCGTCCAGACCGCGCATCACCACCGTTCGTCGGCCTCGTCGAAGCCGTCTTGGCCCGAACGGGGGTCGATCGCACGGAGGGAGAGGAGGTTCGCGCCTGATGGTTGAGCCGACCCATTTCATCGAAGAGGCAGTCGCCGAAATCCGCGAGACCGTCGGTGACGCAAACGCCGTGATCGCGCTCTCCGGTGGCGTCGACTCATCGGTGTCGGCCGCGTTGGCGTACCGGGCGATCGGGGACCAGCTCACCCCGGTCTATGTCGACACCGGGCTCATGCGCAAGGGGGAAACCGCACAGGTTCAGGACACCTTCGCCTACATGGACTCGTTACGCATCGTGGATGCACGTGAGCGCTTCCTCGAGGACCTGGCCGGGGTGACCGACCCTGAGGAGAAGCGACACGTCATCGGTGAGCAGTTCATTCGCGAGTTCGAGCGGGAAGCCCGCGGGACCGACGCGGACTATCTCGTCCAGGGAACCATCTATCCCGATCGGATCGAGTCGGAGGGGAACATCAAATCCCATCACAACGTCGGGGGCCTGCCCGACGTGATCGATTTCGAAGGGATCGTCGAACCGGTCCGGGACCTGTACAAGGACGAGGTCCGGGACGTGGCGCGCGAGCTGGGCTTAGACGAGGTCGTCAGCGAACGGATGCCTTTCCCCGGCCCCGGATTGGCCGTACGGGTCCTCGGCGAGGTGACCGAAGAGAAGCTTGCGGTCGCGCGCGAGGCCTGTGCGGTGGTCGAGGAGGAGGTCGACGAATACGACCCCTGGCAGGCGTTTGCCGCGGTGATCGGCAAGGCCACCGGCGTGAAAGGTGACAACCGTGTCCACGGCTGGGTGGTCGCGGTCCGTTCCGTCGATTCACGGGACGGGATGACGGCGCGTGCCCAACAGCTCTCATGGGACACGCTCCAGCGGATTCAGTCCCGGATAACTGGCGAGAACGACAACGTGGCCCGCGTCGTATACGATGTCACCCACAAACCGCCCGCGACCATCGAATACGAGTGACTCAACTTCCAACCCAGTCCCGACCGATCGCATCCGCACACGGGCCGCTTAGGGCCTGTAGTGCACCATGCTTCTGGACCAGCCAGTCCCGGATCCAACACCGTTACCCCACTACCCGGGAAGGATTGGCCGTGTCTCGGAGGCCTCCTGTCCCGGTGGTTCGATGGCGTCCTGGTCACGAGTCGTCCGTCAGACCCACGGGTCGGGGCGTGATCGTCGGAGACCGAAACCGGACGTGGCCCGTCGGAAAGGACAGCGGTGGACCGGTAGCAGAACCACCCGACAACGGCCTGAACCCCGTGGCTACTATCGGTCGGCCGTGGAGCCTTCCGGACTCACGCGTCAGGGAGTCCGACTCGGACTCCGGGCCAGAGAGCGGAGCCCCAGGAGTGGTCAAATGTCGGTGACTGCCGTGGTAGCCGGACCGGACCCTGAGAGGCTGGCTGAGTCGCTGGCGGCTCTGGGCGCGACCGTCCGGCGGGTTGAAAACCCGATTACCAGTCCGCGGCTGGACAGGGCTGGGATCGGTACTGCAGACCTGTTCGTGTTGACCGACATCGATGAGGCGACTAGTATCGCGGTGGCGAAGGACCACAATCACGAACTCCGCGTCGTCGTGTACAGCCGCGACTCGGTCCCCGAGTTCGCGCGGGCGCAAACCGACCTGGCCGTCGATCCGGAACTGATGGCTACCGAGGTCGTCGCGGAGGAACTGATCGGGACGCCGGACGGTTAATCCGGCTTAATCGGCGTTTTTGGGCCTGAAACCGATAGAATTCCGGTTTGGCGTGGGTCCCGTTGAAGGGGCGTTGGGCCGTGAATTCGGATGCAATGAACCTGCGAACACTGCTCGCGGTCGGTCTGGCAGCGCTGTTAATGAGCGCTGGCGTGGGCGCGGCCACGGGATCGACAGCGACACAGAGTTCCGCCGAGGACGTCGACGAACTCGAGACGAACTACGACGTGACGGCTGCCTACGACAACGGGAGCGTCACGCTGACCGTAACCGCTAACGGGAGCGGTGTGGAAGGGATCGACGTCTACCTCGATGAGGAGCTGGTCGGGACGACTGACGCGAACGGGACCGTAACCTTCGAGCATGAACTCGAAGACGACTTGGAAGTGACGCTCGAACGCGAAGAGGTCGTCACGGAACTGGAGTTCGAATACGAAGACGGCGAATTGAAGCTCGAGAACGGCGCGTTCGAACCTGCCGGGGATTCGACGGACGCATCCGAGGCTGAGGACGATTCAGATCGCGCGGGCCCGCCGAGTTCCATTCCTGGCGTCGCTCCAGATCATGTCGAGGAGATCCACGATCTGATCCACCAGCACCTGAACGGCAGCCTCGACGGCTCGCTCGGTGAGGCCGTCAGCCAGGTCGTGAATGACGAAAGAGCCGGTCAGTCGGAGGAGGGAGAGGCAAACGAGCAGGCTGACGACAACGCGGACCGGACGCCGGTGACCGAAGACGGTACACCGGTCGACGACGACGATGAACGTGACGAGTCCGATGTCGATAAGGAAAGCTAGGACGGAGAATCCACCGACGGCTATTCACCGCTGACTGACTCGTACGGCGCTCGAACGCTGACTACTGGCCAAACGAGACGATCATCAATCATGACCGAACACACACGACGGAACTATCTGCGGACGACCGGAGGTATCGCTGCGGGACTGATCGCTGGACTAGCCGGGTGCGCCGGAGGTGGAAGCGCCACCGGCACCCTCGCAACGAGAGTGAGCGACCAGCCGGGTGACATCAGTGACTTCCAGGAGTGCATCGTGACGATCAGTGGGATCCGACTCACCCCGGCCCAGGGTGATCCGATCGAGCAGGACGTCGATAACGTGGATGCCGACCTGGTCGAGTTACAGGGCGAGGAGTCGACGCTCGTGGACGAATCGGAGTTCGAAGAGGGCGAGTACGAGTCCGTCCAACTGGAGATCACGGACACCCGGGCAACGCTCGAGGATGGTAGTGACGCTGACGTCAGTGTGCCGGGTGACGCTCCGCTCACCTTCGAAACCTTCAGTACCGACGGCGAACAGTCGGACACCTTCGAGATCAGGGCCGGGGAGACGACCACCTTCACCGCTGACTTCACCCCGGTTAAACGAGGGTCCGCAGGTGGATACGTGCTCCAGCCGGTGGCTGACGAGACGACCGTCAGCTACAGTGGCGGGACAGTCCAAACTCGGACCACCAGCGCGAACGCCTGACTACGCCGCCCCTGACGGACCGTCATTGATTTTGTCCCGGCCGGTCAGTATCCCCCATGGAACGGTTGCAAGACCAGCTTGAGGCGCTGGAACCGGACGAAGGCCAAGTCCTCGACGCAGAGGTGGCCGTGACGGATGACGTCCTCGTCAAAGTCTTCGCGCTGGGGCCTGGCGCCGAGCTCGACGTACACGAGCACGCCGAGAGTACCAACGTGTTTCACGTCCTCGAGGGGACCGTCACAGTCATTCGAGCTGGTGACACGAGTCGAGTCGAGGCGCCGGGTGTCGTCATTCACGAGCGGGGTGTCGAACACGGCGCTCGCAACGATACGTCCGACCCGGCGATTTTCACTGCGAGCCTCTGTCCGTTCCCGGCCTAACCGACCCGTCGGACGTGACCGTCTGGAACCCACAGGTAGCGAACACGATCACCGGTACCTCTCCTCAAGAGGCTGGTGGCTCCCCGATCGCGTAAGCAGGTTATCCAAGCAGGACGAACAGAACGAACGCCAGGAGCAGTAATCCAACCATGATGAGGACGCCCCGATAGGACCCTTCGCCGGGGGTGTTTTTCTTGTCACGTCCCGCCGGACCTCCCCGTCGGGCTCCGCCGCCACCTGCACCCATAAACCCGGAGTCCGAGTCGAGATATGTTAAACCCTGCGTTGCGCCGACGGGACTCGTGTGACTGCCGGTAGGGGCTCAGTCTCTGCCCTGGCTCTCAATCTCGCCGGTGGCCCCTGATCGGGTAGCCGGCCTCTAGCTGTCGACGAGCACCGCGTTGACCTGGCCAGTCTGGCCGGGTCGCGAGGTTACTCTCGCCTGTCCCACTGAGGTCTCGATGATGGCACCCTTGGTGATGATGTTTCGCCGGGCGTAGTTCACGTTCGCCGGGTTTTCGACGACGTTCTCGATTTCTGCACGCTCGGTATCCCCGTCGGCGGCCACCTGAGCGACGTTCGTCGACAGGGCGCGGACCTTCTCCTTCGTGCCCCGTGCGTCGACAGTTCTCAGACGAGGCTCGCCGAGGGTCGTTTCGGCTGACTCCCGTCCTCGATGTGCTCGTTTCTTGTCCGCTTTCGGCACGCGCCGACCGCCGGTACGCTTCCGCTTTCGGCGGCCACTCTGATCTTGCATGAATCAATACTGGCCGGGTGAGTATTTCAACGGTTCGACTCCGGTGCTTCGCCCTCGAACCCATCCGGGCCACGTACCGAAACCGGCGTCTCCATCCTTCCCGTTGTCGCCACCTGGCCTCAAGATTCCACCGGGTCAGATCTGTGTCGTCGGCGATTCCATCATTGCTAGTACACGTCAGCCGCTTCACCCGACTGGATACCCGCGTCCGTGATCCGGAAGTTGGCGGTTCCGCCTGCCGGTTGTGAGCGATGTTTCTCGAGAGTTGCTCGCCGCTTCCCCCCGCGGAACCGGTCGAGTCTGAGGACGACCCCCGACCAGTGCTCCAGAGTATGCCCCCCAAGCGGACGCACACGGTCAGCATCCGGATCGGTAAACACCTGGTTCGTGATGACCACCGCGATGTCGTGTCTCCGTGCCAGTGACAGGAGATGTGTCACCTGTCGGGCGACACGCCTGAGCGTTTCACCTTCCTCGGATTCGACGGAGCGTTCTAGCCGGTAGTACCCGGTGGCGGAATCAAGGACGATCAGTTCCACCCGGGGAGCCACGTCGGCAGCCTCTCGGACGGCCTGCTCCTGTTCCTCGAAGCCGTGCACTTCGGAGATCATGAGACGGTCCGCCATGATCTCGACCGGCTCGTCGCTACGGGCCGCGGCGATATCGCGGAACCGGCCCATTGACAGGTCCTCCGTATCGATGTACAGCACGCTGCCACCGCCGGCGGTGACCTCTACTGCGGCCGTCATGACGAGGTTCGTTTTTCCGGACGCCGGGGTGCCGTACACCTGGGTCACGACGCCACGTTCGAGGCCGTCCCCAAGGAGGTCGTCCAACGCGGAACAGCCCATCGTCAGCGAGTCGCTCACTGCCAATACGGTGTGGGGAACACCGCAAAAAAGCTCCCGCCCGCGTCACAGCACTCGAGGCGACACAGTTTAGCCCCCCGAGTGGTTGCGTTCAGACCCTGGGAGACCGCAGCGTGATCGTCGTCGCGACGGACAATTTCCGGCTGTATCACGCGCTGGTTCGTGAGCTTCGGGCTCGCGATATGCCGTTTACAACAATCGAGCCGGGAGCTGAACTCCCCGAGGATGCCACGGTACTCATCGCGGGCCCGGAGGACGAACTCGCTTATCCACAGGCCGACCTCGATCGCGTCACCACGACGGCAGCCGAGGCTCAACTCGGCGTAGAACGAGCGGTCCGGTCGTTTCAGGAACGGTCCGGTCGAAAGGTTCTCGGGATCGACCCGGGGGCTCGCCCAGGTATTGCTGTCCTTAGGGATGAACAGGTCGTTTCGGTGTTCCAGGTGCCACTGGATGAGACGGTCGAAACGATCCGTCGGGAGATCGCTGATTCTCCGAACCCTATCCTTCGGATCGGTGACGGCGACCGGCTTCGAAGTGCGCGACTGGTCAACGAGTTCGAGACGGCACAGGTGGAACTCGTCGACGAGACGGCGACGACCCCCAGGTTAGGGACCGGGACACGAGGGATGGGCGACGTCCTCGCGGCCGTCAACATCGCGCTTCTCGGCGGTGAACCGGTCGATTCGAGGGACGTTGAGCCGACCGGTGGCGAAATCCAGCGAATTCAAAACGAATCCCGCGAACGGTCGGACGGCTCCCGGACGATCGACGAAACCCTAGCCCGGAAGGTTGCCGCCGGGGAGCTGACGATCGACGAGGCTCTGGAGAGGCACCGGACCAGCTAGCTCCCCTGTCCGCGACCGGGTGCGGTTGATTGACCAGTCAAGCCCTATGGTCAATTCGAGTTGGATTAGAACAAACGAAATTGCTTTGTAACCACCGCCCTCGGGTGCAGTCACATGACCGGAGACGACGGGACGGCCTCTAGGGAGGATCCGTTTCCACCCCGTCCAGGGGATGCGGCGTCCCGAGCACCAGAACCACCGTGGTCGGAAGTCTCTGCGCCGGTAGAAGCCCTCGGGATCGGTCCGGGGGGGAGCGAGTATCTCACAGCCGGTGCCAAGGACGCGATCCGAAGCGCGGACGTGGTCGTGGGCTTCGACAGCGTCGTCGACCACGTTCGACCCCTGACGACGGGGGAGGTTCTGGCGTGCGATTATACGGACGAGTCCGAGACGCTGTCACGGTTCGCCCACAGGGTCGCCGGCGGGGACGTCGGAGTGGCCGTGTTGATGGGTGATCCGAACTTCTCAGGGTACCAGTTCGTGGGGAAGCTCGAAGCGCTCCTTGATCGCCCGGTACGGGTGCAACCTGGGGTGTCCTCGCTCCAAGTGGGGGCGGCCCGGGCGCGAACTCCGATGGAAGATACGACGTTCGTGACGCTTCACAAGAGCGGACCGGTCGATACCGACCTGGCCCGGATCCGGAAGACCGCCGGGAAGAGACACCTCCTGGTGCTTCCACGACCCTTCGATCTGATGCCCCAGGATATCGCCGCAGACCTCATCGATCACGGGACGCCGGCCGGCTTGGAGACGCTAGTACTGGAGCGGCTCACTCATCCCTCCGAGCGCATTTCACGCATGACTTTGGGTGAACTTGCGACAGCCGCGGGAGGTGACTCGGCCGAATCGACGACGTTCTCGGATCTCTCAGTGCTCGCCGTCCGATCCTCGGACACATCATGACCTCCGGAGTCAAGTCCGTCCCCCGGGAGCGAATCGAGCGCATGACCATGTTCCGTCCAGGCTACCATGCCTGACAGGGCGGCCCAGGATGACCCGTCCGAACCGACCTTCATTCTGGTGGGCGGGTCCACCGAGACTGCAACGATCGATGGCATCAGTGCCGCAGCAACGACCCCGACCGGGATCCGTCAGACCCCGGCGGCGGATCTGGAGGTGGTTTGGTACGGGACACCCGTCCAGGCCTCGGTCGTTCCAGTTAGTCCCTCCGGCTGTCCGACACCGGCGATCGTGACCCGTGCGGCCGTGGAACAGCTCGAACTTCGGCCGATCTTGGTCGACGCTGGTCTCGGTCATCCGGTCGCCGCCCCGACGGTCGATATCGGTAACACGCCGGGGGATGACATCCGCCACCCGACGGCGATGCCGGACGGACGCAGGCTGGTCGAGACCGCAGCCGCGTTCGCCCGCCGGGTCCCAGCGGACGAGTTCGTGATCGGCGAAACAATCCCGGGCGGGACCACGTCGGCACTGGCCGTCCTGACAGCACTTGGCGAACGAGCGACGGTCTCTTCATCGCTCCCAAAGAACCCGATGGAACTAAAACGCCGAGTCGTCGCGGAGGCCCTCATGGCAAGTGGCCTCAGCCCAGGCGCCGCGAAGGGCCATCCGCAGCGAGCGTTACGTGCGGTGGGGGACCCGGTTCTGGCGGTGACCGCGGGACTGATACGCGGCGCGGTTGAAACGCAGGCAAGCGTGACGCTCGCAGGGGGAACTCAACTGGCGGCCGCCGCCGCTCTGTCGAGACACGATGGAGTGGAGGCACCCCTCCATCTTGCTACCACAGAGTTCGTCGCGGCCGATGAGAGCAGCGAGATCCGCCGCCTCGCCTCCGACCTGGACCTCGAGTTGACGGTCACGGATCCGGAGTTTCAGCGGGAGGCCCACCCTGCACTCGAAGCCTACCATGCCGGGGTGGCAAAGGAAGGAGTGGGGATGGGAGGCGTGCTTGCCATGGCGGCCGACTCCAACGCAACGATGCGGTCGATTCGGCGCCGAACCGTCTCGTTGGCTGAGGACCTGATCGACACGTCCGCGATCGATCCCCAGGAGGTGTCGGATCCCGAATGAGGGGGCTTGTTATCGGCGGAACACGGTCGGGAGTGGGCAAAACGGTGGCGACACTGGCTGTCATCAGGAGCCTGCGTACGGCAGGATACGAGGTCCAACCTGCCAAGGCTGGCCCAGACTTCATCGATCCGAGCCATCATGCCCAGGTCGCTGCTCGCCCGTCACGAACGCTTGATTGCTGGCTACAAGGCAAAGAAGGCCTCCGACGGAACTACCATCGTGGCACCGGGGACGTCTGTGTCGTTGAGGGCGTCATGGGACTGTATGACGGCTCCGGATCCAGCACGGCCATGGTTGCGGAAGCGCTGGATCTTCCGGTCGTGCTCGTCGTAGACGCGAGTGCTGGGATGGAAAGCGTCGCCGCGACCGCGCTTGGATTCCGGGAGTACGCGAACCGTGCGGGACACGATATTGACGTCCCGGGCGTTATCGCGCAGCGCGCCCACGGGGGGCGTCACGAGAAGGGGATCATTGACGCCCTTCCCGAGGGATTCGACTACCTAGGACGGGTTCCGCCGCTGGATGACCTCCAGATTCCCGACCGACATCTCGGTCTCCATATGGGCGAAGAGGCGGGTCTCGAATCCGACGCTCTCGATGCTGCCGCCGACCATCTCCGACCGGACCCCCTGTTGAAAGTTGCACGGACACCGCCGGGACCTGCCCCGACCAGGGTCAAGCGCGGCCGACACCGGGAGCGAACCACTCCTCGGATCGCCGTCGCTCGCGACCCCGCGTTCTGTTTCGTGTATCCAGCAACGATGGAGCGTCTCGAATCGCTCGGGACCGTGCGGACCTTCTCTCCAGTGGCTCATGACCGACTCCCGTCGTGTGATGCAGTTTATCTCCCCGGTGGGTATCCCGAACTGCACGCCGAGAGGCTTGAGGAATCACCCACGCTCGAGTCCATAGCCGAGAAGGCGTCGGAGGGCGTTCCGGTCTTAGGCGAGTGTGGCGGCCTGATGGTCCTGGCTGACTCACTGACGACCCGCGACGGGACGACGCATTCCATGGCGGGCGTTTTGCCGGCTTCCGTCAGGATGCATGACCGATACCAGGCCCTGGACCACGTCCGCTTGCGAGCCGGTCGTGATACCCTTACGAGCAACCAGGGACAACACCTCCGTGGCCACGAGTTTCACTATTCAAGTGCGGACGTCCAGGCTGATGCCCAGCTTGTGTTCGAGGTCGAACGTGGGTCCGGAATCACTGACGGCCGGGACGGACTGGTCGCATACAGGACCCTCGGAACGTATTGCCACGTCCACCCGGAAAGCGGTGCGTTCGACAACCTGGTCGAGTCGATCTGACCCGACGCGACTCCGAGCCGGAGCCGAGTGGTCAGCCCCCCTTCGTCGAGTCGTCTCCGACGAATACTGTCTTGACTTTGACCCCACACTCCGGACAGCAGAACGTCTGCCATTTGTCAGGGTCGAGTCCCCCAATCGTCTCCCGACGGATGGCTGTCGCTCGCTCGAACCGGGTTCCGCAGTTCTCACAAACGAACGAATCGTCCTCAGAGGTCCTCACGGGTTCCGAACGGTGGTGGCCGTCGTTTCAGTCGTCGGCTGGCGATTCTACCTGGCTGTCCGTCTCCTGTTCATGGATCGTCTCGCCGCGGTGAAGCCGGGACGCGATGGTGAAGGTTTGCTCCCGCTCGCGTCGAGTGGGGAAGTGGGCCGACAGATACCGCGCGACGGCGATGAGCATATCCCGAGCCTCCTCGGAAACCCCTTCCGTCGCTCCGGTGTAGCGCTCATCGAACTGCTGGAACCCGGCTTCGAGCGCCTGATACGTGTGGAAACCCGCATCCTCACGCAGGAGCGCGGCCCCCAGTTCACGTTTCAATCGTGCCGGGTCGCCTCCTGCGTCGAGGAACGCGGCCGCGTGGCGTGCCGCATCGTCCACTCGCCCTTCCATCTCGAAGCTCATCAGCAGGTCTTCTAGTTCGGCGTCGGGATCGGCGTCGGGACGTCGCTCAGGGACTGGGGCAGCCGGGGAGTTGAGGAACCTGTCCAGATAGACGTTCACCGCAGCGTCGAACACTCCCCGATACAGCTCCCGTGTGTCGGTCCGTTGAGCCACCTTGTGCACCGCGTTCGCATACGTGAACGTGTGATGGACGGTGTTCCAGTCGTTGAATTCGTTGGCCGTGGAGAACAACGCCACCCGCTTGCCGGCAGCGAACGCGACGGCGCTGGCGAGTTGCTCGACGGTCGCCCCGTTCCTGATGGCCGTCTCCAGGGTGTCGAACACCTCGTCGGGATCGTCGCTGTGGAGTCGTTCGGTAAACCCGTCGGGTTTCTCCCAGGTCCGCCCCTCACCGTCGGCAATCAGCTCGTCGAGCCGATCAAACGTCTCCTCGCACATCCCAGCGAGGTCGATCGGTTGGCGCCAGGAGGAGAGTTCCTCACTTCGTTCGGCCTCTGCCAGCCCCCGAACCAGCGATGCGAGGACGTCATCGGTGTGATCGTGGTCCCAGCCGATGGTGTCCAGCGCTTCCGCTGCCTTGTTGAGGAAGTCGAAGCGGTGACCGGTATCCAGGTACCGATGGTCGGTCGCGGCTGTTGCCAGCATGTCGGTCACCTGTTCCGGCGTACACCCTGCTGCGACGGCAGTCCGAAGCGTGCGCTCCGCCCCGTCCGGATCGCGGACCTCGATGTTTTCCCTGAACCAACTCTTGAGACGCTCGAAGGGGACATCCCGGGCCGTGAACTCGTCTTGGTCGAACTTCGGGGGTTGATCCGCACAATCCATGGCGACCTGTGTGAGTCCCTGATAGAGGGCTCGCTTGCGATCCTCCGGCTCCAGGTCATCGAGGATGTTTGCGAGCGCAGTCAGAATGGTCAGCCCCGACGACCAGCCGCCCTCACGATACCGTGTACCGAACAACACCCCGGTTTCTACCGGGTCGGCAGGGTCAACGCCAGCGTCCAGCAGTCCGATCGAGGATTTGGCAATCACGAGTCGCAGGTTTCGTTCGAGCCCGTCATCCAATCGGTCGCTCCAATGGACAGCCGGCGGATTGTCCCGTTGCGGGCTGGGGTTCACGTATACCGTTCCATCGCTGACCCGTGTATCGTACGCGTCCACGTCGTCGGCCCAGGGGTCGAAGGTATCCCCACAGGAGAGTTCGAAGCGGGCGTGATGCCAGTGACAGGTGAGCACACCCTCCTCGACGCTTCCCTTGGCGAGCGGGAATCCCATGTGCGGACACCGGTTGTTGACCGCACGAACCTCGCCTTCATGGTAGAACAGGACGATCGGGGTCCCGTCCAACGTGACCAGAGCCCGCCCCTGGTCTTTCAGCTCGGCGAGTTCGATGGCTTCCTGGAAGTCGTCGGACAGACTGTCAGCTCCCGACATACTCGAAACTCCTTTCGCTGCATACAAAATGATTGGCTGATACGCGTTTTTGTAGTTTCCCGGACATTCAACGGTCGGTCCCGGCCTCGAATGAAAATCGGATGGGCGGTCTTGTGATGGAAAACTGGCTCGGGTGAGACCGTTCCGAGGCGGAAGGTCATCGCTTCAGGGGTGGGAGATATCATCTCGAGTTAGGGACTGGCGGAGACTTCTCCGAGTGCTGAATTCGTGATTGTGAGGACTGTGTCCCGCGCCGAGAGCGGTCACTTGGTTGCTAGTCAGCAGCGACGGGTGACCCCATCCGTTCCCTCGCCAGCGAGAGGACATCGTCGAAGAAATCCAGTGAGTCGTGCGGTCCCGGGTTCGCCTCGGGATGGTACTGCCGCGTGATCACCTGCAGGTCCGCCGACTCGAGTCCTTCGGCAGTGTCATCGTTGACGTTCACTTGCGTGACGCTCAGCGGACCCGGGTCGGCGACCGTATAACCGTGGTTCTGGGTCGTCATGACAACCCGCCCCGAGTCCAGATCGCGGACGGGTTGATTGACTCCCCGATGGCCGAACGCCATCTTCTCGGTAGTCCCTCCAAGCGCCCGTGCGATGATCTGTTGTCCGAGACAGATCCCCGCCAGGGGTATCTCACCCACGAACCGATCGGTCAAACGTTCGGCAGCTTGGAAGTTCGCGGGGTCCCCAGGCCCGTTCGAAAGGAACAGCAGATCGGGATTGAGACTGGCGACGGCCTCCGGCGACACGTCATGCGGTAGCACGTGTACGTCGGCCCCACGTTCCGCGAGGGAAGACACGATCGAGCCTTTAGCCCCGCAGTCCACCAGTGCTACCGTGGCCTGACCGCCCGTTTCCGAGCCGGCTACCTGATACGGTTCGCTGGTGGTGACCTGCGCTCCGATGTCAGTATGTGCACCCATGGGTTCACAGGCGTCGAGTTCCTCCCGAGCGGCCTCCGGCGTCGCATCCGGTCCTGCGGCGATCCCGCAGGCCATGGCGCCCTGCTCTCTCACTCTCGTTACGACGTGTCGCGTATCGAGATGGTCGAGCGCAGGCACACCTTCCGCACGAAGCCACCCGGCAACCGCGTCGGTGAACTCGCGCGCGATCGCGGCTTCGGGATGGACTTGGTCAGACTCGAACCGGTCTCGCCGGACCCCGTAGTTGCCTATCAGCGGGTAGGAAAAGGTGAGGACCTGTGCCGCGTAGCTCGGATCGGTCAGTGATTCCTCGTAGCCAGTGTAGGCCGTCGTGAACACCAACTCCCCGCGTGCCCGCCCCGGCGACCGGGTTCGCCCCGGAATCACGGTCCCATCGGGGAGCGCCAGGTACGCCGTCGCGGGGTCGGTTCGACCCGTCCCGGACTCGGCGAACGTGGTTTCCGTTCCCTCCGTGACCGGATCGGGCGTGTTATGACGGCCTGACATTACGAGACACGAACGTTTTCTGGGGATATAAATTCGTCGTTCGAAACTCAGTTACGAAATTCGTAACCGATAAGCCGAGGGACTTTCACGAGCTTGTATGGACGACCTCGACCGACGGATTCTCAACCTGCTGCGACGCGACGCTCGTACCCCCTACACCGAGATCGCCGAGAAGGTCGGTACCAGCGAGGGAACCGTTCGAAACCGGGTCGACCGGATGACTGAGGATGGGATCATTGAACGGTTCACCGTCACCACCCGCACAGGGAACGTGAAGGCCATGGTCGAGATCAGCGTCGATATGAACGTCGATACCGATGCGGTCTCCGAGCGACTGGCTGACTGGGAAGAGGTCGATTTCGTCTGGCAGGTGTCCGGTGAGGAGGACGTGGTTTTGGTCGTTGACTGTGTCGACACCCGTGCGGTGAACGACCTGATTTCCCGGGCCAGGGACCTGGAGGAGGTCGAGGGAACCAAAACGCGACTCATTCTGGATGAACGGCTCGGGTGAGCGAACGGCTCCCATCCCGCTCGAGTTGAAAGGTTTTTGCCCAGCGGCCGCCTGACCCCGATATGTACGATGCCGTGCTTTTTGACAACGATGGCGTCCTCGTCGGTCGGACGCGCTATGAGGTCCTTCAGGCCGCCGCATGGGACGCCTTCGAGGCCCTCGGGGTAGCCGACCCCGACCCCGACGACGTCGAACGGATTGTGGTCGGGGTGACCCCGGACGATTTACGAACGGTCGCCGACCGGTACGAATTGGATCCTGGGGAGTTGTGGGCGACACGGGACCGTCTCGCCTCGGAAGCCCAGCAGGCCGAGGTTCGAGCGGGAAGAAAGACTCCATACGAGGACGTCGAGGTACTTGACGAGTTCGACGTCCCGCTGGGTATCGTCTCCTCGAATCAACAAGCCACTGTGGAGTTCATCCTCGACCACTTCGGTCTCGAGAACCTGTTCGAGACCACGTACGGACGCCAGCCGACGCCCGAGAGCCTGATTAACAAGAAGCCGAACCCTTACTACCTCGACAGGGCTCTGGCGGACCTCCAAGCGGAACACGCCCTGTTCATTGGTGACAACGAGTCCGACATCGTCGCCGCGAACAACGCCGGCATCGATTCGGCGTTCGTGCGCCGACCCCACCGGGTCGAATACGACCTTTCAGTCACACCCACATACGACATCCAGACCCTTCACGATATCCGGGCAATCTGTGCAGCCGGGTGACGGGGAGGGGTAGGCCCCGACCCGGCCCAGCACGCGTCGCGCCAGGTCTGATCTTGAACGGCCCCAGCCACCGGCTCTCGACAGGCGAAACGCTCAATCCGGCCGCCGGTGAGTGACAATCATGGGCGTGTTCGTTGAGGTTTCGGTCGGAAGCGAATCGGTCCCATTCACGACCCTCACGCGACGGACCGAATCACCCCTGCGGTTCGAACGGTCGGTCCCGTTCGGAACCTCGGATCCCATCCTTTCGGTCGCCGGGTCGACGGACCAGGACCCCCGAACTGGGGTCGCGGAGGCGGCGTGGGCGGACCCCGCCGTGGACAGATGTCGCTCGCTCGGCCGAATCCGGGACCGATCGCTGTTCCGTCTTCGATTGAACGGCACGTCCGGATCGCTGCCGGCCGGGATCGGCCGCGCCGGAGGCAGCACCCTCCAAGCGGCAGCCCGTGGTGACGATTGGAAATTCAGACTTGCGTTCCCATCCAGCGACGCCGTCTCCGTCTTCCGTCGACACTGTCAGGCTCGCGGCATCGACACGGAGGTCGGCCGCGTCCGACCAGCCAGCGAGTACGATCGGAGCGACCGGCCGCATAGATACGGACTCACTGAGGTCCAGGCCGAGACTCTGACCAGGGCCTACGAGCGGGGATATTTCGATCGGCCGCGGGGGGTCACGCTCGAAGGACTGGCAGCGGAATTCAGGGTTTCGGAACAAGCGATTTCGGGACGGCTCAGGCGTGGAATGCACCGGCTGGTTGCGGAAACGTTGATACCCCGGCCTCACAGTGAGTGAGAGCCCCGGTCGAGCGGCCGCGCGGCATAATCATGTTCACATATCAATCCGGACTGTTATGAGTTTCGAGTTGCAACCTTGCCGCGGGAACGGGCGCGCCTGACGGCGCGTCTGAACCGGTGCTGGACGGACACTCGGTCCCGTTCCCGACCCTGTCGGCGCGTCAAGCACCCCGGCGTCGGAGGGTCGTACGATAGCCCCGGGCTGCCCGGTCTCGGGCTCTCGCCCGTCTCTCCGATATTGCCCGTTTCGCCCCGCTCGGCCGGTGCCGGAAGGCGTATGCCGGCCGAGCACCCATCCCCCTTTCATGAGCGATTCGGATAGTTCCGACCGGACAGCACGCCCAGCGGACCAGGGCGACTCACTTCCAGAGACCGAGGCGGAATGGCGCGACCGTCTGGACCCCGAGGAGTACCGTATCCTCCGTGAGCGGGGAACGGAAGCCAGGTTCTCCGGTGATCACGTGGACCGTGATGAAGACGGGGTGTACCGGTGTGCAGGATGTGGGGAACTGCTGTTCGACTCCGACACCAAATACGAATCGGGGTGTGGGTGGCCCGCGTTTTACGCGGCAGAGGATGATGACTCGATCGTTCGACGTGAGGACACCCGGCAAGGGATGCGACGAGTCGAGGTCCTCTGTGCAACCTGTGACGGTCATCTCGGACACGTGTTCCAGGACGGTCCGGCTCCGACCGGCGAACGGTTCTGTATCAACTCCGTGGCGCTCGACTTCGAGGCCCAGGAGTGAAGCGAGGCCAGTTGAGTCCAGGCTCAGTCACGACCCGTTTATACGAGCCCGGAACCATCAGCCGGATATGATTACGGCAGGTCGGATGGCGGCCGTCGATCGCAACGCGGCCGCGCTTGGAATCCCGCGGGCGAAACTGATGGAATCGAGCGGCAATGCCGTAGCGGCCGCGGTCAGACAGCGCGCAAGCCCCGGCGACCGGGTCCTGATCGTCTGTGGACGTGGCAACAACGGCGGCGACGGCATGGTCGCTGCGCGGTTCCTCTCCGACTACGACCGGCGGGTTGTCCTGTTGGGCCGACCAAGCACGATCCGGACCGAGATCGCCAGGAAGAATTGGGACGCCCTCGTGCAAAGCGAGATCGAAACCGAGACGCTGCGCGACGCGACCGAGTTCCAGCTGGAGGGCGCCGATATCTCCGTTGACGCCATGCTGGGGACCGGGGTGACTGGATCGCTCCGGGAACCGGAGTCGACGGTAGCAGCGGCACTCAACGCCGCTTCGGTTCCGATCGTGTCCGTTGACGTCCCATCGGGGGTCGACGCTGACTCCGGACAAGCGGTTCCCGGCGCCGTCAACCCGGAACACGTCGTGACCTTCCACGATAGCAAGCCCGGATTGGCTGATGTGGGCGCGAGCGTCGAGGTCGCCGACATCGGGATTCCAGACGCGGCCGAACGGTTCGTGGGCCCGGGGGATCTCCACCATCTCACACGCGATCCGAACGCGCACAAGGGGGACCACGGGGAAGTGTTGGTGATCGGGGGCGGGCCGTACACTGGCGCACCGGCACTGGCTGGCCAAGCAGCACTCCGAGCCGGTGCGGACCTCGTCAGAGTCGGCTGTCCCGAGCGCGTCGCCCGCGAGGTGCAGGGGTTCGAGGAAGGATTGATCGTCCACGCCTTCGACGGCGGTAAAGAGGACCGCGTTAGTCCGGCTCAGTTGGACCATATACGGTCGCTGGCAGCCGACCACGACGTGATCGTCCTCGGCCCCGGGCTCGGGGCTGCCGACGAGACGC
The DNA here is from genome assembly GCA_964502585.1 of uncultured Candidatus Halobonum sp. GTDB lineage: Archaea > Halobacteriota > Halobacteria > Halobacteriales > Haloferacaceae > CAZCXJ01. The sequence continues at coordinate 27,083 of CAZCXJ010000012.1, read as the reverse complement.
TGGCGGCCGTTCGCGAATTCCTGACTGGGTTCGAGGGGACCTGTGTCATAGACGCCGACGCGCTCCGGGTAGTCCCCGCGGTCGAAACCGAGGCCGACCTCATCCTGACCCCACACGCCGGCGAATTCCGACGCATAGCGAAGGAGCCAGGGAGCGGGTGGCGCGCCCGTGCAGACCGGGTCACGGCAACCGCGGCGGAGTTGGATCAGACGGTACTCCTCAAGGGACGATACGATGTGGTCTCCGACGGCGAAACAATCCGGGTCAACCGGACCGGAACCCCGGCGATGACCGTCGGCGGGACTGGTGACGTGCTCGCCGGGGTGGTGGGCGCCCTCGCGGCTCGTCTTCCCCCAGTCACTGCCGGAAGTGTGGGCGCCTACGCGAACGGGTTGGCCGGCGAAACTGCCGTCTCCGGTCGCAACTCCGGCCTGTTGGCGTCGGATCTGCTGGCTGAGTTGCCGGACGCGCTCACCGATGACGGGGGTGATCGGATATGACCGGGGACTCTGACCGTGACCTGACCCACGTCGACGAGTCCGGTGAGGTCGGGATGGTCGACGTCGGCGAGAAACCGGACACGATCAGGCGGGCAGTGGCCCGCGGGCATCTTCGACTTCAGGCGTCGACCATCGACGCGGTCCGGGCCGACGACCTGGAGAAGGGGAACGTCTTGGCGACAGCCAGAATCGGGGCGATTCAGGCCGTAAAACACACCTGGCAGAGTATCCCTCTGTGTCACCAGATCCCGATAAACAACGTCGAAACGGACTTCGACCTCACCGATACCAGCGTCAGTCTGACAGTCACTGTCGAGTCCGTGGGAAAGACGGGATGTGAGATGGAAGCTCTACAGGGGGTCTCCACCGGACTCGCTGTGGTCTTGGACATGGTGAAGGCGGCCGAAAAGGGTCCGGACGGCGGGTATCCCGAGACCACTATCCAGGACGTACGAATTATCGAGAAAACGAAACGTCAGCCCGAGTGATAGCCCCTTTGGGGATCTCGATCCTCCGGGGCGACGACGGTGTCCGAGCGTGTCACCCGCTCGGCGCTCGGCGAAAGCCGGAGATCCGATCGATCCGAGGCGGGCTGTGGTCAGTCCCAGAAACTCTGTGTCCGAGCGTACTGCCGCTCCTGGGCGAGAATATCCCGATAGAAATCGTCCTCGTTCTCGCGGAGCTTGCCGATGATCCGTGCGGCGTTGTCTGGCCCGACGCCCCGCGCGGCCAAGGCGGTGACGGCTTGCTCGCCGTGTGCCTGCACGAGGTTCGCAGCCCGATACGCCCGCTTCGTCAGGCGTTCCTCCTCGGGACCCTTGTCGGGGGCTCGAACCGCAGTGACTGTGTCCTCATCCCAGGGATTCAACGCGGCGATGTGGGTCGACTCGCATTCCGGACAGCGTGGTTGGTCCCTGACCCGCCGCACTTTCGTGGTGTGTTTCCACTCTTTGCAGTGCATACACAGCAGGATGACTCGATCGTTGGCAAGTCGTTCCTTTAGCGTCTCGATTACCGACGCGTCAGCGTTTTCGGGAACCAGGAACTCGCGGCCCGAGGATCGCCCCGCCGACCCGATCGGAGTTCGTTCCCGCGCGGTCACCAGTTCCACATCGCCGGCTTGAATCTCCCCGAGAAGTTGGGCCGTCGCATCCACCGCGAGTTCCTCGTGGAAGGTTTCTCGGACCGCCTCTTCAAAGACCGGCGTGTCCTCCAAAACCGACATGAGTCGGTCGGCGCCGAAGCGGTCCCGCCCCTCGTAGCGCTTCAGGGTTCCGAACTTTGCCGCGACATGTGTGAGCCGGAACTTCAGCGTATCCGAGCGCTTCAATGCTAACTCCAACAGTGCCTCGACATGGCCCGGGTCCGTCGACTCCAGGACCTCGATGACGTCCCCTGGGTCCACTTGGGATGGGACCTCGAGTTCGATCCGGTACGGGTCGACGTCCATTCCGATGGACGAACCGGTCTGCTGGCCAAGGAGAGCGGACAGGAGCCGCCCCAGCGTCCGGTTGATTTTGTGTCCGTAGGGGACGTTCACCAACAGCGTCCGTCCGTATCCCTCAAGCACCAGCCGTTCGTCGGTCGGGACAGGATAGCCGTCCTGGACCTGCTGTTCGACTACCCCCAGGGCCTCCCGCAGCGTCCCTTTCTCCGCCGGATACCGGGTAGTGAAGTCCCCGGCCACGGCCTCGAGCGATGCGCCCCGTTCGAACTGTGGCATGGCCGCCCTCCGGAGTTCGCTTACCTCGCCCGCCACCCCCCGCGGGACCGGTATCTCTTGGCCCACCCAGGACGGGATTTCGCCGGCGGGGTCGGCGACGGGCGTGACGTTGACTTGCGCCTCTTCGTCGTCGACGTCGTTGATGCGCCACATTTCACCCCGCTGAATGAACACCTCGCCAGGTTCGGCGAAGTTCACGACGAACCGTTCGTCGAGCGTGCCCACTTGCTGTCGGCTCGATATATCACGGACGTCGTACGTCTCCTCGTCGGGGATCATCGAAAGGTGCCGATAGAAGTACTGCCAGGTTCCGCTCGACTTTTCCAGGCGATCGGCGTCCTCATCGAGCCAGAGGAGCCGATTCTCCGAGAGTTGGCGGACGATCTCTCGAAACGTCCCTTCCGAAAGGTCACGGAACGGATACGCGCGGGTCACTAGCTCGTAAGCGTCTCGTGCGCTGACTTCCCCGCGGTCCATCACGATCCCAACGATTTGGTTCGCGACCACGTCGAGGCTTCCCTGGTGGATCGCGACCTCCTCGACCTCGCCAGCGGCCGCCTTCCGGGCGATCGCGAGGGCTTCCAACGTATCGTCCGGGTGGTCAGTGATGATGGTGCCCCGGGAGACGCGGTCCCGGCGATGCCCGGCCCGCCCCACCCGCTGGAGCAGTCGGGTCACCTCTCTCGGGGAATTGTACTGGATGACGTGGTCGACTCGGCCGACGTCGATTCCCAACTCCATCGAGGACGTACAGACGAGTGCCTCTAGCTCGCCCTGCTTGAACGCGTCCTCGACCTCGACACGGGCTGACTTCGACAATGACCCGTGATGAACGCCGATCGGTTCGTCCAAGGTTTTGAACCGCGACCCGAGTGCTTCGGCGGTCTGGCGGGTGTTCACAAAAACAAGCGTGGAGTCGTTCTCCCGGACGAGGTCGCGAATGAGTCGGACCTGGCTGGCGAGCTCCGCGTCCGTTGCCAATTCTCCCGCCAGCCGCTCGTCTTCAGGGGTGACCTCGGGCCGACGCACTTCGAAATCCACCTTCGACCCCACATCGATGGCGACGGTCGTACAACCCCGGTCGCCGGTGAGAAACCGCCCGACCTCGTCTGGGTCGCCGACCGTCGCCGAGAGGCCAACCCGTTGGACGGGTCCCGCAAGGTCACGGAGCCGCTCGAGTCCGACCGCCAACTGCGCCCCGCGTTTTGACCCCGCCAGTTCGTGGACCTCGTCGATTACCACGTACTCAACGTGAGCCAACGCCGACCTGAGCTTCCGGCCGGTGAGCATCGCCTGGAGGGTTTCGGGCGTCGTGATTAACACGTCAGGTGGGTCCTCGGCCTGTCGTTGACGCTGATAATCCGAGGTATCACCGTGCCGGACCTGCACATCCAGTCCCAGCCTGTCTCCCCACCAGTCCAACCGCCGCCGCATATCGCGATTCAACGCCCGCAACGGTGTCACGTATAAGGCCCCAATGCCCTCGGAGGTCTTCGGCCCTGTCTCCGCCCCGTCACCCTGCTGGTCGTCCAGTAACTGATCGAGGATTGGCAACATCGCCGTCTCGGTCTTTCCAGTCCCGGTGGGCGCCACGACGAGGACGTTCCGTCCGTCGCACAGCGGTGGCAATGCCCGGCGCTGTGGCTCCGTCGGCGTGGTGAACCCCCGTTCTGACAGGGCTGCCCGGACCTCCTGTCCGAGCGCGGTGAACGCATCGATTCTTTCCGACATCGGCGACTCCGTTGGTGACTTCCGTAGTTGTGCGACGGTGATAAACAGATTGCAATGGGCTCCTCTCTCGGGTCCAGCCAGGTTGGATGTCCGGTGTCGTGATAGGCCAGCCAGGCCCGAGTGACCCGTGACCGTGTCGTTCAAGACCCCCCGCCACTGAGTCGGTGGTTGTGTTTGAAGACCGGTCGGCCAGGATCCGTGACGATTCGCCTCACCGGGGCTACGGAGTGGCCGTCACTCCAGGAGTCAAGGGTCCCTGCGCCCTCGTTACGGGGTATAACGACCGGAACAGGCTGCTCGTGATGCGGGACGGGAGGCTGCTGGACCGAGCTCCCTCCGTCTTGGCCGACCCGGATCGGTACGCAATCGGGGTCGCCGCGGCCGATCTCGACGCTGACGGCCGTGAGGAACTGTACATCCACAACACGGATGAGTACGAAGGACATACCCGGGACACGGACCTCCTCCTCGACCCGGAATGCGGGTCACCCGACGACGATTCCTGTATGTGGCACGACTTGTTCGCCCTAGGGGTCAACTCCGATCGGGGAAACTTCAGAGCGGGCCGATCGGTGGCGGCGCTGGACCGGTACGGCACGGGCCGATACGGCGTGTTCATCGCCTCCTATGGAACGCCGTCCCGGTATTACGAGCTGGGCGAGGACGGAGAGCTTTCGGACATGGCGGAAGCCGTCGGACTGGATATGACCGCGTGCGGCCGGTCGCTCCTGGCTGGTCCGATCGTTTCCCAGAACATGGACCTGTTCGTCGGCGTGGAACGGGGTCCGAACCGGTTGTTTCGCAACGCAGGCGGCCACTTCCGGGAGGTAGCCGGCGAGTGTGGACTGAGCGATCCGGACGGCAACGCGCGGGGGGTGACGCTCGTCGAGGACGGTCTCGCTTGTGTCAACTGGGAGGGGTCAAACCATATCTACGTGACCGACGGGGCCGGGGTAGCCACGGACGACGGGTCTGGTCCCTCGCGAACGGCCCGTGACAGTCACCCGGACCGCCCACGCCACCCGCAACCATTCAGGGACGTTACCCCCGATTCGTTCGAATCCCCTACACGGGCACGTACACTGTTGTGTGCCGACTTCGACAACGACGGGCACGATGAACTCTTCGTGAACGGGATGGGAACCGAGAACCGGCTGTTTCGCCGAAGGAACGGGGAGTGGGCAGAGGTGGACCCAGGCCCGGCAACGGAGCCTCACGGACTGGGGACAGGCGCGGCCGTCGCCGATTTCGACAACGACGGGACGCTCGAACTGCTCGTGGTCCATGGGGAACTGGCAGCCCAACCGCTCTCGCTGTACGCCGCAGTGAACGACAATGCCTGGCTTCGGATCCGTCCCACTACCCAGTACGGCGCACCCGCGCGCGGTGCGACAGTCACGCTCGAAACGGACCGCTGGACGAAACGGCGGCTGGTCTGTGCGGGGAGCGGCTACCTCTGCCAGATGGAGCCGATCGCTCACTTTGGCCTCGGAGGGGCCGATGGGGATGGGGCAACACCAGCCCGAGCCAGGGTACGGTGGCCGGACGGTCGGGAAAAGACGATCACTGGCCTTTCGACCCATGCCGAATTGGAGGTCCCCCACCCGAAGGCGCCACGCTTCTAATCTGTCCAGCGGGTGCTCAACCCGGATGCGAGTGTGCGTCGACTGCGTCCGCTATCGGATCGATCCAGGAAAGCAGTTCTTCATCGTGTCCCTTCCGCCCAGCACACTGTAAGCCGAGTGGCAACCCCTCGACCGTGGCTGAAGCTGGCACGCCCACTGTCGGGAGGCCGGCGTGTGTCCAAGGGAGGTTCATCACCGGGTCGCCCGTCGATCCGATCCCCTCCGGGGCTGGCCCCGGGGCAGCGGGGCTTACGATGACGTCGATTCCGTGCTCGTCCATCGTTGCCTGGACCCTCTTCCACAAGGCGGAGCGCCCCCTCCGTGCGGACGCAAGCTCCGCGACGCCGATTGCCTTGCCGTCCTCTATCAGGTCGACGGTCGCGTCGGCATATCGGTCGCCATACTCCGGATACCACTCAGCATGGGCGAGGGCAGCCTCGGCGGCAACGAGCTTGCGATGCCGCTCGTTGATCCTGCCGATGTTCTCGAATGGGTCAACGCGGTGGACCTCGAATCCCGTACGCTCGAGTGCCCCGACGTGTGACTCGAAGTGCCTCCGGCCCTCCGACGAGGTTTGATCGAGATACGGCCCCTGGACCGCGCCTACCGTCGGAGGGCCGTTAGTCCGAACGCCCGAACGCCACTCGTCGATCAGGACGCCGGCGACACGCCGCGCACCGGGCCGGTCCTGGACGAAGAAACCCACCGTGTCAACCGACGGGGCAACAGGAATCAGACCGTCGGTCGGGACTCGACCGTATGTCGGTTTCACCCCAAGGATCCCACAGAAGGCAGCCGGCCGAGTGATCGACCCGATCGTCTGGGTGCCCAGCGCGAGTGGACACATCCCGGCGGCCACGGCTGCCGCCGACCCGCTGCTCGAACCTCCTGGGGTGTGGTTCGGATTATGCGGGTTCCGGGTCGGGCCTGGCTCGAAATATGCGAACTCGGCGGTCACCGTTTTGCCGAGAACCACCGCCCCGGCGTCGATGAGCCGTGAGACGACGGACGCCTCGTCCCCGGTCAATACCTCCGGCGGGAGGGTTGACCCGGCCCGGGTCTCAAGCCCGTCGACGTGGAACACGTCCTTGATCCCGACGGGAACTCCGAACAAGGACGGTCTGGTCCACGTGGTCGGATATCGGTTCGCGAGCGATTCCATCGCCCCGTCTACCCGTTCCCATCGGTCCGCTTCTTCTGTGAGGGCATGGATTTGTCCTTCGACGGTCTCGATTCGGCTTCGGACCTCGTCGATGTATACCATGGGCGGGTGGTCTCCGGACCGGAGCCGGGCGACCGTCGGTTCGAGGTGTACTGTTGTGGCGGACATGGTTCCGAGTCCTGTCGGCGGATGGCGCGTTCCGACTTCAAACTCCCGTCCGTGGAGGCAGAAGGGCCGGGATTACGTCGTCGTTGACACAACCCTTTGGTTCCCCGGCCGCATGGAGAGGTATGGCCCTCGGAAAGGTTAGCGGCGAGTTCCTTGCGACCCAGGTGTACCCCTATTTGGGGGCTGAGCGGGACGACGTCCTCCTTGGACCCAAACACGGCGTGGATTTCGGGCTTCTGGACGTGAGTGGCCAGGCACTCGTCCTGGCGACCGATCCAGTGTCAGTACTCCCCCGTCTAGGGTTCGCGCGTGCCGGGGAGTTTGCCATCGACATCATCTTGGCGGACGTGGCCGTCTCCGGTGTTGCACCGTCCCATCTGTCGATCAGTTTCGCGCTGCCAACTGATCTGACGGAGCAGGACTTCACCACCCTTTGGCGGGCGATCCACCAGAAGTGCCGCCAACTCGGCGTGAATGTGGTGACGGGCCATACCGCGCGGTATCCAGGGGCGACGTTTCCCTGGGTGGGCGCGGCGACTGCGCTGGGCGTTGGCGCCCACGAAGACGTGGTCCGGCCGGACGGCGCTCGACCTGGCGACAAACTGCTCGTGACCAACGGTCCTGGGGTTGAGGTCACCGGCCTCCTGGCGACGCTATTCCCGGAGGCCGACGCGTTCGCTTCGGTCGATGAGCGAACGCTGGATACGATGCAGGCATGCCTGTCGTACACTGGCCTTGTCGAAGAAGCTCAACAGGCCGTCAAGGCCGGCCGGATCAACGCGATGCATGACGCGACTGAAGGCGGCCTCAAAGGGGCGTTCGTCGAGATGGCGAACGCCGCCGGCGTCAGGTTCGACGTCCACTCGGAATCAGTGCCGGTACTGCCGGGCGTAGAGGCGTTTTCGGATATCTTCGACGTCGACCCGTGGGCCTGTACGACCAGCGGGACACTGATACTGTCCGTCCGCCCCGCGGATGCCGAAGCCGTCGCGAGCGCGCTTCGGGAAACCGGTGGGCCAGCGGCGATCGTCGGCGAGGTCACTCAGGGAGAGGGAACCTACATCGATGGCACCCCGATCGCACACCCCGAAACCGATCCCTCGTGGGACCTGTACGACCGACTGAACCGGGACCATACCCACAAGTCCGCTTCGGAACCGAACTGACAGCCGATCAGTCGGTGACCAGTCGGTCCGCGATGGCGGCTGCAACGTCGTCGAACGCCTCGTCGGCGGCCGGAACCTCCTCCACGAGCGAAAGGAACCCGTGGGCCATCGACGGATAGTCCATGAGCTGGACGTCCGCTCCCTGTTTCCGGAGCCGCTCGGAATAGGCGCGACCATCATCTCTGAGGGGGTCGTGTCCGGCAGTGACCGTGACCGCATCAGGAAGGCCCTTGAGCGCGTCATCAGACGCTTGCATCGGCGCCGCGTACGGGTTAGCAGCATCCACCTCGCTCCTGAGGTACAGGTTCCAAAACCACCGCATGTCCGCTCGGGTAAGCAAAACGGCCTCCGCGTTCCGCTCGTATGAACGCGTCGTGAACGCGTGGTTCGTGACGGGATACAACAGGGCCTGCACCGCGAGGTCCGAGGGACCCTCTCTCGCATCCCATAGCGCCACCGCGGCAGCAAGGTTTGCCCCGGCGCTCGATCCCACCACGCCAACCCGCCCGTTTCCCCCGATCGACGAGGCGTTCGCACGTGCCCAGGTCAGCGCGGCAAGACAGTCACCCAGGCCATCCGGGAACTGGTGTTCGGGCGCCAGTCGATAATCCACCGATATCACGACAGCCCCGACCCGGCGACACAGCCGGCGACACAGGTCATCGGCCGAATCGAGCGTCCCGAGCACCCAGCCGCCTCCATGATAGAACACGAGCGTCGGGGCGGGCGTTTCAGCGGGTCGATAGACCCGGATCGGAACGGGATCGTCCGGCCCGTCAATCCCCAGATCTCTGACGGCTCCGACCGGAAGATCCACCTCACTCGTGAAAACGTCATCTTCGACTTGTCTGGCTGCGGGGACGCTCATGGTGTGCCAGTCCGGAACGCCCATCCTCCGTAATTCAGCGGCGACGGATGCCACGTTCGGGTCGAGTTCCTGCCAGGAATCGTCGGACATGGCATCCTGCTCACACCCGCCCGACTTGAAAGGGAAGGCTGTGTCAGCTACCCACTGCTGAGGCGGTGGGCTTAGTGGACTCCCGAGTGTCCCGCTCCCCTGCTTGAAAGGCCCGCGTCCCGTCCCGTTCTCGGACCGGGTTTTCTCAGACGCTTTCGAACGGGGGGTCGGAGGGACTCGATCAGCGTCCCTGCCTTCGCCGGCTGGCTGACGGACGGCCCGTCCCACCGAGCACGTCTGCGCCTGTGGGAGGTGCTCTACTGGCCGGCTCGAAGGCACAGCACCCTTCCGCGCGTCCTTCCACGGCGAACGCCGTTGGCTTCCGCGCTGTACCCCTGTGACTGAACTGTTGTCGTTGACCTCATGCCACGGCTGACACCGTTGAGATTCCACGCGCGGCGGGCAGTCCGGTCCTGCCCCACCCGGTGACACCTTTCCCAGTGGGTGGACTCCGGTTTGTGGGACGCGGGTTTGGTCTCATCAGGGGGCTTGCGTGTACACCCTCGGACTCGAGAGTCGTCTCCACTCGAGGCCACCATCCTCCCTCGGTGTGCCCGAGGGCCCCGGAGCCTGCCATCGACCCGCCGCGGCGCCACACGGCACGGCGACATACCTCATACCGGCGCAGGGGTGCGTCATACTGGCCCTCGCGGGCCGCGTGCCGCCCTCGTGAGCAGAGGATGCTATGAGAGATCCCCCGTCCGGCAGCTGGCCCGTACCCAATAGCCACGGGGTCGCCGTCTCGTGGCTCTCCTTCGACTGCTTTCGCTCGGGTGAGCGTTTGGGACTGTGGGCGGACACGTACGTGGTATCATATGGGAGTGTTGTGCTTAAGACCAACCACTGAAGTAGCGAGGTTCCGCTCGCCTCGTGTCAGCCACGAAGCGCGTCGACGGGCGATTCCGACGCAGCTCGGTACGCCGGGTAGAACCCGCTGACAAGCGCTATCATCACCCCGAAAACGAACGCCCCGAGCAGAATGGCTCCGTTTCGGGGAACGAAAACGACGTCGTACGATAGTCGTGTGACTCCCGCCACGATGGTGACCGCCACCCCGGCAATGACAGCACCAGCAGCACCGCCTGCAAGACCGAGCAGTCCTGCCTCAACCAGCAGGGTCCGTAGTACGTCCCTTCGCTGTACACCGACCGCTCGGAGGACACCGATCTCCTGCCGTCGCTCGGCAGTACTCATCAACATTACGTTGAAAATACTGATGCCCGCGACGACGAGCGACACGGTCGCGATCGCGAGCAAAAACCCGTTCAGGAGAGCGAAAAACTCGCCGATCCGGTCAAGGACCGTCGTCAGCGACAGGACCGACACCCGTTGTTCGCGGGCGTTGAGCCTGCGACGGGTGTCACTTGCCACGGAACGGGCGTCGGATGTGGAGTCGGCCACGACGACGATCTGCGAAAAGCCCTCCTGCCGGAACTCGTCCGGGGGAAGGATGACTGCCGAATCCGCCCGGACCGGTGAAACGCTTGCCTGTTCCTTGAGAATCGCGACGACGCGGTAGCTGTTCGATTCGACACTGATGGTGCTTCCGACCTGAAGACCGAGGTCGTTGGCGATGTCACTCCCAACGATGGCCCCCTGCCGGTGATACGTCGGCAGTTCACCATCACGAGCGTCAAACAACCGCCCGGGTTGTCGGGTGCCGTAAACCTGTGCAACGGTCCGGCTTTCACCCCGCTGGACGACACCGCCGGTGGCTTTCAAGGGAATTGCCTCCCCGCGTCCTTGGGCGATCCGCTCGACTTGCCGGATGTCTCTGTCGTTCAACGTTTCGACTCCGGCTTCCTCATTGGGGCTGATGATCACCTGCGTTCCTAAACCACCGAGTTCGTCGGTAGCGGCGAGCTGAAGGGCCGTCCCGAGGCTTCCGAGGGAAGCGACGGCAAATACGCCGATCAGGATCCCCAAGGCCGCCAGGCCGGCTCTGAGGCGCTGACGGGAGAGGTTCCGCCAAGCCATCCGTACGGCAGGCATACCGCCGGTCAGGTGCCGAAGCTGACCGACGAATCGGCCCCCCTCGTCGCCTTCCTGTCGGTCGCGGGAGTCACTCATGTCTGATCACTCCGTCCACCAGCCGGACGGTACGGTCGGCGAATCCGGTCACGAGATCATCGTGGGTTACTGCCACAACTCCTACCCCCTGATCACGGACGGCGGTGAATTCCTCGAGGATACTCGTTCCGGTCTCCCGGTCGAGGTTTCCGGTCGGCTCATCAGCGAGGACGACCGCCGGTTCATTGATCAGGCTTCTAGCAATCGCGACGCGTTGTTTCTGACCGCCGGAGAGTTCATCTGGTGTATGTTCGAGACGGTCGCCCAGTCCGACTCGAGTGAGAAGGCCCCGTGCACGAGCGGTCGCATCGCCGGGTTGGAACATGGTGGGCAGGGTCACGTTCTCGACGGCAGTCAACGTTGAGAGCAGGTGAAAATCCTGGAACACGAAGCCGACAGTTTCCCGACGAGCGTCGGTACGGGCCACGTCGTCCAATCCGGATATCGGAGTGCCCGCCAATTCGACCCGTCCGGTCGTCGGGTCGTCGAGCAACCCGAGCAGGTTCAGCATCGTCGATTTCCCGCTCCCGCTCGGCCCGACGACGGCGACGAACTCGCCAGGCTCGACGGCGAAGTCAACCGAATCCAGTGCCGTCACTGTTCCAACGCCGGACTCGTATCGCTTGGTCGCGTCGACGAGCCGGACCGGCGGGGCCGATGTCTGTCGATCGAGGCCGGTATTCCGCGGTTCCGTCTTCATCGATATCGGCGTGTGAGGAGGGCTATGGCGGCAGGCACGGTGAACCCGATCGCCAGCAGTCCCAGTCCGAACGCGCCGAGCGGACGTCCGCCCTGGGCATCGGGCCGGGGCAGCGGCGCGACGACCATCTCGGTGTTCCGCTCGTTAGCCGCGGTGTATTCGACGCGAATCTCCAGGCCGGTAGCGTTCGCCGGGTCGACAGTGGCCAGCAACTGGAACGGAGCAAACTCACTGCCTTCGATAGACCCGACGAAGTAGCTCCGGCCGGGATATGCCGGCCGAACGCCGGTTCCGTTCACGACGGAGACGACGACGCCGGTCAGTTCACCGTCTCCGACGTTCCCTATGTTTCCTTCGAGCTGGACCCGGCCGTCCGACGCGAAACTCACGTTCAGGTCCGTGACTTCCACGGCGCCCCGTGCCGGGCGGAAGTCATAGGCGGTCTGGGCACTCCGTGATTCATTCCCGACCTGATACAGGGTGACGAACTGGATCCGACCGACGGACGTGACTCGTTCGAGATCGACCGTCACCGTTTCCGACTCGCCAGGCGACAGCACCTCCGCGACGTACTGACGGCCGACAGCCGAGAGTCGGCTCCCGTTGTCGTCACGCGGTTCCAGCACCACGTTCCGGAGCGGCGCGTTCCCGAAATTGGTGACGGTCACCTGTACTGTGTTCTCGGCTTCCTGGTCTTCCTCGTCAGACTGAAGCGCACTACCGGAGTTCCCTCCGAGAACGCCCTGGAGCCCACCGGCTGCGCCGGCGCCGTCTCCGCCGTCAGGGGAGACCCGAGAGACCCGGACTCCGAGGTCATCGACGAGAGGGGCGGCTCGAACGGTCCGTGTGAGGTTGACACTACTCCGAGTGCCCCGAGAGGTCGTGTACGCGACCCCCACAGTGTACGTTACGTCCCCTGTAGCAGACGGCTGCACCGAGAGATTGACCGCCTCGGTGGCCCCAGCAGCCAGAGACGGGAGAGTTCGGCGTGACTCGACTTGGCCATCGGGACCGATGGCGGTAATCACGACGTTCCGAATCGGAGTCGTCGTCGGGTTCGAGACCGTCACGTCGAGGGGCGTTCGGACGTCAGCCACCACCTCCGCGAACTCGACCTCGATCAGGGGTGGTGCCTGCTCGACGGTCACTGTCACCGGACGCTCGGCAGTCGTTCGATCGCCGTCCTCATCCTCCACGACGGCGACGATGGTGAGATTTCGCTGGCCAGCAGTCTCAAACGTGGTCGTCAGGGGGACCGACAGTGTCTCGCCGGGCGACAGGGAGCCAAGATTTTCTGCGGTACCGCGTCGTTCACCGTCCGGTGTCCGGAGGTAAACACGGACGACTTCGACTGCCGACGAAGAGCCTCCCGATAGCCGGACCGTCGCGTCAACGGTAATCGGTGCACCGGTAACCGGGGTATCAGGTGTGACGCTCGCATCGGTGATCGAAAGGCGTGCATCCGGAACCGCACCCGAACCAATCGGCACGAACGACGTGGCCACGAGAAAGGCCACCACGAAGAGGACGAGGCTACGCCGGAGGGACATTACCCGCACTTTGGGACTGCCGTTGATATACCTTCTCACCGGGGGAGACCACCGTCGTTCGAGAGAGCGTCGGTCGGTAGCAGCGGTTGGTGCGATCCTGGCTCGGAGTGAGGCCTCCCGGCGGTCGACCCACCCCGTGTCGACTGCACACGCGTGGTGGGTCCCCCTCCCTCTACGGGATGAAACTGCTCCCGGATCGAGGCTGCCCCGACCCGTCCTGTCGCCAGCCAGGTCTAGGCTCTCCTCACCCTCCATGTATCCGGTGTAGAAAGATCATGAATCCTCCCGGAACGTCATGACCGCGCCAAGGCGGCAATACCCGGGTGGCGACGGGGAAACAATGCGACCGGCGAGACCAAGGATGATACCATTCAGCACTCACAGGGAACGGACAGCCCCACTCCGGGTCCAGGTTCTTTCATGAAAGCGGAGGCGCCCCGCTGAGGACGGGAGCGGTACGACCGCGACCTCGAGACCACAGCTTTCGCCCGACTCGGGCGTGAACTGCGCTGGGTCTCTCACCGGGCGTGATATCATGCCGCCGGTGAGCGCGATTCGCACGGTCGTATCATCCTCCGGGAGCCAATCCCATCGCCTGATCCCAGAAGGCTGAAGCCCGGGGCTGTCCCAACTCCCCGGCGTGTCGCGTTTGGAGAGTCTCGTGGGCGCGGATGCTGATGTTTTGAACGACCGTGATTTCAGGCTCCTTTTGCTAGCCAGCCTCTCCTCACCACTCGGAGCTTCGGTGGTTTCGCCGATCTTGGAGGGCCTCACACGCCCCTTCGGCGTCAGTGAGGCACGCATCGGGCTTCTGATGGCCGCCTTCACAGCTCCAGCCATCCTGTGTATCCCCCTGGTCGGAATCCTGGCCGACCGTGTGGGACGGAAGCCAGTCCTGACCGCAGGGTTGGCCCTGTTTGGCCTGACTGGCCTGGCAGTCCCTCTTACGACGGACTTCGAACTCGTGTTGCTTCTCCGGGCGTTACAGGGGATCGGATACACCGGGATCGGTCCAGTACTCATTACGAGCGTGGGGGACCTTTTCGAGGGTCCCGCAGAAGCGACCGCACAGGGCCTTCGGTTTACGACAGTCGGGGCCTCGCTGACGGTGTTCCCGCTAGTCTCGGGATTGCTCGTCGGGATCGCATGGCAGTATCCTTTCCTGCTGTACGGGGTTGCAGTCCCAACGGCCGTTGCCGTCGCGCTCCTGCTCGACGAGCCGCTCAGACAGGACTCGGATCCACCGGCACGTGACGCGGACATGGAGCCGTCAGAAACAGAACCCACCGGCACGCTGACGGCCCTCGTCTCGTTGGTCCGGCAGCCAGGGGTGGCCGCGATCCTGGCCGGCCGTGCGGTCCCCTCTTTCATCTGGTTCGCCTTCTTGACGTACAACTCGATCATCGTCGTTCAGCTGCTTGACGGATCGGCTCCGGCGGCCGGGCTCGCAGTCGCGGCGGCGAGCCTCGCGTCCGCCTTGGGCACTACTCAAGTGGGTCGCCTAACCGCCCGTGCGGGGTCCAGAGGCCCACCACTCTTGGGATCCCTCGTGATCACAGCGGTGGGCCTCGCCGGGTTCGCACTCGCCCCGTCCGTCCCTGTCGCCCTCGGAGCATCAATCGTTATCGGAGCCGGCTTTGGGGTGGTCCTCACTCTGTATCGGAGTTCGCTCACAGCCCTCGCTGATACCCACACCCGTGGAAGCTTGGTCAGCCTGGGAGAAACCGTCGGCCGGATCGGGTCCACCGTGGCCCCGATCGCGATGGGAGCGGGCGTGACCACGCTCGGAGCCCAGGTCGGATTCGGGCCGGGGGTCCGAATCGTCGTCGTGGCAGTGGCGTTCGGAGCCCTCATCGGCGGTGTCGGGCTCCTTGCTGTGGGCACGATCGGTGCAGACACCGGATGGGAGACCTCCGATCAGGACCCGGTTCCCGACGGGAACGACTAAATCAGCCGCGGTCGAGGGCATCACATGCGCGATACGGACGGGCACACCCCGGAACGGTACACTCGCGATCATGCCCAAGCGCGTGACGATGCCGATCCGCTCGCGGACTTTCGGAGCAAATTCGATGTCCCAGACGGCTATTACATGGACGGCAATTCCCTCGGCCCGATTGCCGACGCGGCCAGGGACTCACTCGACCGGGTGATTCGGGAATGGGAAGAACTCGGAATCCGGGGTTGGACCGACGCGAGCCCGGACTGGTTCCATTTGGGTGAGCGACTTGGGGCTGGGCTCGCCCCGTTCATCGGTGCCAATGAGGAGGAAGTCGTCGTCGCCAATTCCACGACGACGAACATCCATTCGCTCATCGGAACGTTTCTTGATACCCTCCCTGGGACGCCCGCCGGTCCCAACCACGAGGCGGATCCGCCTGCCATCCTCGTCAACGATCTCGATTTCCCTACAGACCAC
The DNA here is from genome assembly GCA_964502585.1 of uncultured Candidatus Halobonum sp. Classification (GTDB taxonomy): domain Archaea; phylum Halobacteriota; class Halobacteria; order Halobacteriales; family Haloferacaceae; genus CAZCXJ01. The sequence continues at coordinate 11,311 of CAZCXJ010000012.1, read as the reverse complement.
TACGCGATCCGTGCCCAGCTCAGACAGCGGGGGATCGATCCCGAGGAAAAACTCGTGAAGGTCGAGTCCCGTGACGGTCGGACGATCGAAGAGGTGGACATCGAGTCGCGCCTCGAGACCCGCCCCGACATCGGGATCGTCTTTATGCCGGCGGTCCTGTACCGCTCCGGCCAACTGTTCGATGTGAAACGTATCGCGACGGCGGCCCACGAACGGGATGCGTTGGTCGGGTTTGATCTCGCACACTCCATAGGTGTGGTTCCACACGACCTTGCCGATGCTGGCGTGGACTTCGCCGTGTGGTGTTCGTACAAATATCTCAACGCCGGGCCGGGGGCGACTGCTGGATTGTACGTCTCCAGTGACCACTTCGGTACGACCCCCGGACTTCCCGGGTGGTGGGGACACGAAAAGGAGACGCAGTTCGATATGCGCCCCACATTCACCCCCGCCGACTCTGCGGGTGCATGGCAGATCGGCACGGTTCCAGTGCTGTCGGCGGCGCCGTTGGAAGGCTCCCTGGAGATACTCCGGGAAGCAGGGATCGATCGAATCCGCGAGAAATCGATCGAATTGACCGCCTATCTGATCGATTTGGCTGAGGCTCGGCTCCCCGACACGTACCGTGTCGGCACCCCCCGTGACCCGACACGGCGTGGTGCACACGTCGCCATCGAACACCCCGAGGGATACCGGGTTTCGGAGGCTCTCCGGGATCGGGGGGTCGTCGTCGACTTCCGCCCCCCGAACGTCATCCGGATCTGTCCGGCCCCCCTGTATACAGGCTTCGAAGACGTCTGGGCGGTCGTTGAGGAACTCCGGGAGATCGACGAGTCAGACGCCTATCGCAACTACGAAGGACGGACCGGCGGCGTGACATAGAGGCGCTCGTTCCGTTCCCTGGGCGTCGGTCAGCCGGAACTTCCCCGGATCTGACCGTCAGACATACGTCGTGCGAACCGTTGTCGGCCCACATGAGCACCTGCGATCGCTGTGGACAGCCGCTGGAAGCAGCCCGGAATTGTTCGTACTGCGACGCGGAACTCTGTGACGAGCATCGACTTCCAGAAGCACACGATTGTGACGGCGTCAGGAACTGGGAACAGCGGGGCAAACGCTTCGAGAGTGGGTTCGAGGGCTTCTCCGAGGATCCCGACTCGGAGCGATAGACTCGCACCGATCCGGCCCACTCGGCGGTGGTGCAATGGGTCCAACGGCGGCCAGGTCGAGGGGCTCCGGGCGAGGTCCGAACTAGTCGGACTCCCCTGGCTGCCGGGCCCGGGCTAGGAACTCGGCGGGGAGCTGGTCGACTTCGCCCACCTGGACTGCCCACAGGTCCGCGTAGAGGCCATCGCGAGCAAGCAGGTCCTCGTGGGTCCCCTGCTCCACGAGTTCCCCATCATCCAGCACGAGCACGCGGTCCGCACCGCGAACAGTCGAAAGCCTGTGGGCAACAGCGAAGGTTGTCCGATCGGCCGCGAGTTCCGAGAGGTTGCGTTGGATGAGCGCCTCCGTCTCGTTGTCGACGTGACTCGTCGCCTCGTCCAAGACCAGGATTTCCGGGTCCGTGAGGAGAGCCCGGGCGATTGCGACGCGCTGCCGTTGGCCACCGGACAGTTTCACGCCCCGCTCCCCCACGATCGTGTCGTATCCCTGGGCTAGGGTGGACACGAATTCGTGGGCCCCCGCGCGGCGGGCCGCTTCTCGAATGGCCTCGCGATCGGCATCGGGGCGGCCATAGCGGATGTTCTCAGCAACCGTGCCGTGGAACAGGTACGGTTCCTGACTCACGTATCCGATCGCCTCTCGGAGGCTGTCGAGACTGAGGTCGCGAACGTCGTATCCGTCGACTCGAACGGCCCCGTCCGTCACGTCATAGAATCTGAGCAAGAGTTTCATCAGAGTCGTCTTTCCTGCCCCGGTCGGACCGACGAGTCCGACGAACTCGCCTGGTTCTATGGTGAAGCTCACGTCCGAAATGACCTCTCCGTCACCGTCCGCGTCCGGCGGTCGACCATCGACGTTGCCGGTCACTTCGGTGCCACCATCGTCCGTCGTGGGGTACCCGAATCGGACGCGGTCATATTCGACCCGACCCGAGGGCTCCCGGAGTGACACCGGGTCGTCCGCCTCGGGGATCGTCCGGGGGTGGTTCGTGAGCCCGTCGATTCGAGCAGCCGCAGCCCGGGCGTACTGGTAGTCGTTGATGATCTCACCGAACCGGCGCATCGGATACCTGAATCGCCGACTGTAGAGGAGGAAGGTGACGAGAACACCGGCCGACAGTGGCTCGGTGAAAACGAATGGCGGGCCGAACAGCACCCACCAGCCGCCGAGGACGAACGTGGTGACGTATCCCACGGCAGTGATGATCCGAAGGGTCGGAAAGAACCGGATCCGCGTAGAAATCGCGTTCCACTGGGCCTCGAGATAGCCCCATGAGGCCTCCGTCACGCGCGTGGCCTCGAACGGTTCGTTAGTGTAGGCCTTCACCGTCTCGATTCCTCCAAGGTTGTTTTCCAGACGGGCGTTCAGGTCCCCGACGGAGGACCGGACGTCCCCGTACTTCGGCTGAATCCGTTGCACGAACACGTGGCTCGCGACGGCCAGCGCCGGAACTACCAACAGCGAGATCAGGGCCAGTTGCCAGTTCAACCAGAACATTATTCCGCCGATGACAGCCACGCGGGTCGCGATCCGGAGCGCGTTACTGAGGCTAGTCGTGAGAAACTCCTCGAGTTGATTGACATCGTTATTGAGGACCGACATCGCTTCGCCGGTCTGGGTCCCGTCGAAGAAGCTCAGCCCCAACCCTTGCATCGACTGGTACGCCGCGGTTCGAACGTCATGCTGGAGGAATTGGGCGAACCGGTTCCAGGCCCAATTGTTCCCCCACGACAGGATCGCCGCGCTACCGTACAACCCCATGATCAACCCTGCGGTCAGGAAGAACTGAGCTTCGAGACCGGTCGGAAGCCAGGCGTCCGGGACCAGCGGCAGGCCGAACGGTCGTTCCTGGGTAAAGAACACGTCGATGGCGAGCCCGAGGAGGTACGAGGGGAGCAGTTCCAGCGAAATCGAAAGCACGCTTGCCACGCCGCCCAAAATGAACACAGGGAGGTGATCCCGGCCGTGTTTCACCAACAGACCCCGCAGCGGTGTGTCCGTGCTGGACTCGAATTCGATACCGGACCCGTTCTCCGTCGACACGACTCCATCTTGAGCTAGTGAGACTAAAGGCTGGTTCACCCGGCGGGACGAACCGGAACTCAGGACCTGCAGTGGCGTGCACCCAGCGACACGGGACTCACCCCGTCCCCTCGAGTGACTGAAGGTCCGCTTGGGTATCGACGTCGATATGGACCCCCGGATCCCCAGTGTCGATGACAGCGGACTTGTCTGCCTGTAGCAGGATCTCCCGCCCGCCCGTTTCACCGGTCACGGTACGCAAAGCGTCGAAGTGCTCCCGCCCGAACAGGACCGGGTTCCCACGCCGTTGCTCGTGACCCGCGGCCAACACGGTCCCCACCCCGGCGCGATATCCAGCGATCAAGTGATCGACCGTCTCCGGCGCGACGAGGGGCATGTCGCCGAGAGCGAAAACGATCGCGTCAGGGCACTCGCGCCCGCCCGAGAGGACGGCTTCGGTCCCGATTCGAACCGAGGAGGCCTGTCCATCGGTGTAGTCCGGGTTTTCGACGACATCAATCGGACAGTCCTCGAGCGCGTTCCCGACCCGGTCCGCTTCATGCCCGACGACGGCGACGACGGTGTCCAGGTCGGTCTGCAGCAGCGAACCAGTAGCGTGTCGGACCAGCGGCTCTCCGTCCAGGGTCGCAAGCAGCTTGTTGCCGTTCCCGAAACGAGACCCTTCGCCGGCTGCCAAGAGGATCCCGGCGACGGTGCCGATTGACCGTACAGGTTCGCGGCTACGAACCTCAGAGGCCGGGATGACCGGCAGCGTCCCCTCGGTCCCGTTCATGCTTCGACCGCCGAAAACGGGACGAATCGAACGGTGTCGGGAGCCTCGAGGTCGTCCCTGGTTAGCACGAACCCGTCAGCCGTTGCTGACCGTGAGGCTGACGCGACACGACCAGGAGTGAACCGGTCCGTGTACAGCTTGAGCGCGGACTCGGTATGCCCTAATGGGATGAGGTCCCCGGCGTCGAGGGTCACGGGGACGAGGTATTCCAATTCTCCGTCGGATTCCGGCACCGCCACGTCCTGGCGGATGGTCCCGGGGACCGAGGGCAATGAGGTCTGTCCCGTGAACATTGGTCGCCCGATTATCAGGGCAGCCGCGAGTGCGGCAAACGGCTTTCCGGGGAGTGCCAGAGCCAGCGCGTCGAACGAATCCAGTCTCGCGAGTGTCACCGGCCGTCCGGGCCGGATCCGAACCCCTCGAACCTCGACCGTTCCAAGCTCCGCTAGGACGCTGACGGTATGGTCCTTTTTACCGACGCTCGTTCCACCCGTGGTGAGGATGACATCGTGGCCCTCCGCCAAATCGACGAGTGTCTCCCTGACTGCGCCCCGAACATCCGGAGCGGTTGTGGGCGCACTTGGGGCTGCTCCCCACACACGCATGAGGCTCATAAGCATCCCAGAATCGCGGTCTGGTTGTTTCCCCTCGTGAATTTCGGTGCCTGTGGCGAGCAGTCCGACCGACGGACGCTCGTACACCCGGACGGACTCTTGCCCGAGTTCGGCCATCACAATCGAATCTCGTGGCGCCAGCCGCCGACCGGCCGCGAACAGTTGTTCTTCGGCTCTGATACTACTTCCCCGACGCTGAACGTTCGTCCCAGCGGAGACCTGCGGGCCGCGAAGGTGTCCCTGGGTTATCGCTGCGCGTTCCCGGGGGAGTACTGCGTCTGCACCCTCCGGGAGAGGGGCCCCGGTCGCGATTTCGACTGCCGTCCCTTCCTCGAGACCGGGGGGATCGTCTTCCGGATACACGGCTCCAGTAACGCGACGAGGGTACGCGTCCGCAGCCCGAAACGCGTATCCATCCATGGTGGCTCTGTCCTGCACTGGGCGCGGCTCGTGGGCAACGACCGGCTCGGCCAGGGTCCGGTTCTCCATGACGGCCGCCGACACCGATTCCGTCTCCAATCCAGCGAACAGGTCGTCACGGAGGCTGGTGGCTTCGGCGACGCCTTCCGAACGGGTTACCAGTTCAGCGGCCATGCACAGGGACACGGGGCCCCGACCGAAAGGAGTTGTCGGAGCCACCGAGGCGTGGTCTCCGCAACTGCGGGTCCAGTAACTGCCCGAACGGACGGGATGAGGAACGTCGAGTGATGGTGTTCGCCAGGCCAGGGCACGATCAGATGCGAGCTCCGTGAGCAAAGGATGTGATCCCTCGGATCTCGTACCGGGTGGACGACTTCGCCCTCTGTTTGGCCCTAGTTTGAAGCAGGTATGGGTCGAGACAGTGTGCATGACTCCGACATTGGGTGAGGAGACCCGGGAGGCAATCGCTGACCTGCTCCGGGGCCAGATGAGACGTGATCCGCTCCCGGGGCTGAGTGTGGCAGTCGTCACGACCGAGGGGATCGCCTACGTAGAGGGGTTCGGCTCACGGGATCTGGCAGGGAACCGCCCTGCGACCGGCGACACGCTTTACGGAATCGGGTCCGTGACAAAATCGTTCGTCGGCCTCGCGATCTTGCAACTCCAGGAAGCGGGCATGCTCCACGTTGATGATCCGGTCACCGACCATCTCGATTTGGGCCTGGGAGACGATGTGTTCGAAGAGCCGATTCGACTCCGTCATCTTCTCACCCATTCGTCCGGGTTCCCTTCCCTCGGCGTGAGCGAAGAGCTCCTGGCACGGCGACTCCGGTTGACCGACACAGGGGTGCCGATGGGAGATCGGGACGATCTCCACGCCCATATCGCCGACGCTGCAGCCGGCGGAGAGCGGGTCAGCCCTCCCGGGGACCGGTTTGCCTATTTCAATACCGGATACGGCCTGCTCGGGGAGGTGATCGAGGAGGCTACCGGAAAGCACCTCGCCTCGTACATCGACGAACACGTGTTCGAACCGGTGGGAATGGACCGGGCCACGTTCGACGACACGGAGTTCGCACGGGACGACGATCACATGACTCAGTACCTGATCGAAGACGGTGAGCCGACCGCCGCTTCACTCCCGACGCGAGAGCTCTCCCAGGCTGCAGGGGGAATCCTGACATCCGTTCGGGAACTTGGATCGTATCTCAGAGTACAGCTGAACGGGGGGCAGTACGAGGGGACTTCCCTCGTTCGTTCGGACCTTCTCAAGGAGGCTCACCGTGGACGGATGGAGACGCCGTCCGGAGCGTACGGCTACGGGTGGCGTATCAGAGAGACGTGTGATCGGGATCTGATCGGCCATTTCGGGTCGATCGCCGTGTCGAGCGCTTACGCCGGGTTCTGTCCCGATGAAGGATACGGGATCGCTCTGGCAGCCAACTCATCGCCTTCTTACCCGCTGGCAGTACTCGGTCAGGGAGTCTTCGCACTACTGCTCGGCCGGAACCCGCACGAGGCCGTGCCGTTTTTCGAGCGCCGCCGGGTGTTCGATAGCCTCACTGGGCGATACGAGTCGTTTCGTGGGATCAAGCGGGCGACGGTCCGCCGGGACGGCGAGATGCTCAGACTCGAATTCGGCGGAGCGCTGGGCGGCGAGCCGACACCACTAGTGCCTGCCGAGGAAGGAGACCGACTGGAATTCTATGCGCTCGACAGTTCCGGGAATCGACGACCAGCGGAGTTCCGGACTCAGGACGGTCGGGTCGAACTACTCATCGACCGGTGGCGGTTCCGGAAGCAGGACCACCTGTCGAGCGACGTCGAATAACCGACGGCCGTTTGACGGGATCAGGACTGTTGTGATTCTCGAGTGGTAACCCCCTCATTGTCGGGCGTTCCGGGTCCAGTCAGGCGTCAGCCAGGTCTGCATGCGCGTCCTTGACCCCTCTGACGGTTTCGCGAACGGCATCACAGCCCTCATCGTGGAGTAGATCGCCGACGACGATGGTGTCTGCATGTCCGCCCATCTCGTGGGCGGAATCGTAGTCGTGAATCCCACCGCCGTAAAACAACGTGGCCTTGTCCAGCGTCTCCCTCGCTGCCGCGACTGTGTCCGGGTCGCCCAGGGTTCCGGAGTACTCGATATAAACGATGTTTTGGCCGAACATCCGTTCGGCGACACGGGCAAAGGCGGCCACGTCCTCCGGCGAGAGGTCGGTGTCGGCACTCGTGAGTTCCGCAGCCGAGGCATCAGGATTCAGAACGATGTATGCCTCCGTATAGGTCCGGTCCCAGTCGAGCCCGTCCTCGATTCTGACCCATTCCTTGTGGGCGCCGGTGATGAAGAAGGGGTCTTGAGCGTTGAACACCGTCGGAATCAGATACCCGTCGAGCGCATCGTCATCCACGACCACGCCCGGATTAGACGGCTCCTGGTAGAGTGGGACATCGTACGTCCGACAGGCGTCGATCACGCGTTCCATCTTCTCCGCGGTAATATCCAGGGTCCCACCGATCTCGATGGCATCGGTTCCGGTCTCACAGACGTCCGCGAACGTGTCGTCCCCGGGCAGGTCCTTGTCGGGGTCGATCTTCAGGACGTGGTCCCACTCGTCCCACGGTAAACTCATTAGCAGTTATCGACGGGAGAGAAAGGTAAAAATGGCGTGGTGTACTGGCCGGGAGACACGGCCCGTGTTTCTCCAGCGACTATCCGGCGGTCGGAGCCCGGCGGACCACCTAGAGCCGGTCGATGATCGCGTCGGTCATCTCCGTCGTCGTCCCAGTCCCACCGAGGTCAGGGGTGTGTGGGCCGTTCCTGAGCGTCGCCTTGACCGCGTCGCGAACACGGGCTCCTGGTCTGGGCTCGCCAAGCCATTCCAGGAGGTGGGCGCCGCTCAGCACCGTAGCGACGGGGTTCGCGATCCCCTGCCCCGCGATGTCGGGGGCGCTCCCGTGAACGGGTTCGAACATCGCGTTGTCACTCCCGACGTTTGCACTGGGCAACAGGCCAAGGCCGCCGACGAGGCCCGCCGCCAGGTCCGACAGGAGATCCCCCGCCAAGTTCGGGCAAAGCAACACGTCGAACTCCTCCGGCCGCAAAACCAGATGCATCGCCAGCGCGTCCATCAGGACCTCCTCGTAGTCGGTGGGAGCTTCCGAGTCGGCGGTCGGGCCCGCCACGTCACCTCGGTCCTCGGCGACTGACCGAACGGCTTCGAGAAACGTTCCGTCCGTCGTTCGCATCACGTTCGCCTTGTGAGCGACGGTCACGTCGGCGCCACGTTCGGCAGCCAACTCGAACCCGAATTCCGCGATCCGTCTGGAAGCCTCGGTAGTGATCACCCGAGTTAGCGTCGTCACTCCCTCAGTGATCTCGGATTCGATACCTGCGTAGACGCCTTCCGTGTTTTCTCGAACCACCACCAGATCCGTGTCCGGTGCAACCGCGTCGACCCCCGGATACGCGCGGGCGGGACGGACGTTGGCAAAGGACTTGACGGCTGATCGCAGCGGAAGAACCACGTCTGCGGCAGTCTCGCCGGCGGCACCGAACAGGGTCGCGTCTGCTTCCCTGACTTTGTCGGCCGTTTCGGCCGGGAGGGGCGTGCCTCGTTCGTCCTGAACCTCGTCCCCGGCCGCGGCTTCTCGAACGGTGAGCTCGACACCGGTCGCGTCCAGGACACGAACCGCGGCCGGCACGACCTCACGACCGATTCCGTCGCCCGGTATTGCGACGATTTCGTGACTCATTCGTCCGTGATGTCGGACACGTACGGAAGGTCGGCGGCGGTTTGTCTGGTTTCCTCCAGATTGGCCCGCATCAGCGACGTCGTATCCCATTCGCCAGCCACGAGGGCCTCCCGCATCGAGTCGTCCACTGTGACGTCGACCTCCCGGCCGTCGTAGACCACCCGTTGGCGAGCGACATCGAGTTCGATTCCCGCGTCAGGGTTTTCCTCGATGAACGACTGGAGTCGATCCACCTCGTCGGCCGGTGCGGTCGCACAGGGGACGCCGATCGTCCGACAGTTGTCAGCGAAGATCTCCGCGAAGGACTCCCCGACGATCCCACGAACTCCCCACCGAAGGAGTCCCTGTGGCGCGTGCTCACGAGAGGAGCCGCAGCCGAAGTTGTCGTTAACGACCAGGATACTCGCTCCGCGGTACTGGTTGAACGGATGTGCGTTGAGTTCCCCATCATCGTCCCGTCTCGCGTCGTGGAACGCATACTCCCCCATCCGGTCGAACGTCACCTCCTTGAGGAACCGGGCGGGGAGGATCTGATCGGTGTCGATATCGTCCCCGCGGAGCGGGACCCCGGTTCCGGTCACCCGCCGCACCGCTGACCCGCGGTCTGGCCCTGGTACCGTGGTGCCCGATCCGTGGGGTTCGTCCTCGCCCTCCCGATCCCCGTCGGTCATGCGACCACCTCCCTGACATCGGTGACTTCCCCGCGAACGGCCGCAGCCGCCACCATTGCAGGGCTCATCAGGAGGGTCCGTCCCTCGGTCGATCCTTGTCGACCGACGTAGTTCCGATTCGACGAAGACGCACACACCTCGTCGCCGTACAACTGATCGTCGTTCATCGCCAGACACATCGAACAGCCCGCGTCCCGCCACTCGAACCCTGCCTCCCGGAACGTGTCGGCAATCCCGGCCTCCTCGCACCGTCGCTTCACCGTTCCGGAGCCCGGCACGGCCACCGCCCTGACATCCGCGTGAACCGTCCGTCCGTTCAGGACCTCCGCGGCAGCACGGAAGTCCGAGACGCGGCCGTTCGTACACGTACCAAGGAACGCGACGTCGACGGGGAATCCCTCCATGGTTTCTCCAGGCTGAACCCCCGTGTGGGATTGAGCCTCCTCAGCAGCTCGCCGTTTCCCGTCGGGGAGGTTCGCTGGGTCCGGCACGGGTTCGGTTACCTTGACGGCCTGACCGGGGTTCGTTCCCCAGGTTACCATCGGCGCCAGTTCGGCGGCATCCACCGAGACGATGTCGTCATACTCAGCGTCCGGGTCAGAACGAACCGTCTCCCAGTAATCACGGAGCCGATCCCAGGCGTCTCCCTCCGGGACGTACCGACGCCCACGTAGGTAATCATAGGTTGTCTCGTCCGGATTGACGTAACCTGCCCGGGCCCCACCTTCGATCGACATGTTACAGACGGCGAGCCGTCCCTCGATGTCGAGGTCACGGACTGCCGGCCCGGCGTACTCGTACACGTAACCGACTCCGCCGTCGACGCCCAGCGTCCGTATCAGATGGAGGATGAGGTCCTTCGCCCCGACCGGCGGGGCGAGCGACCCTTCGACCTCGACCCGTCGGACATCCTGTTTCTCGGCGGCAAAACACCCGGTCGCCAACACGTCACGGATCTGTGACGTACCGATCCCCATCGCGACCGCACCCAGGGCCCCGTGCGTGCTGGTATGAGAGTCCCCGCAGACAACCGTCATTCCGGGTTGTGTGAGACCCAGTTCCGGCGCGACGACGTGAGTGATCCCCTGTTCGGGATCGTCGAGCCCGAAAAACTCGATCCCCGCCTCGCTCGTGTTACGCTCCAGATGGGAAAGCATCGTCTCCGCCTGGTGGTCCTGGAGCGGCCGGGTCCGATCGTCGGGGACCGTCGGCACGATGTGGTCGGTGGTGGCCACGGTGCGCTCCGGGAATGCTACGTCGATCCCCCGTTCCTCAAGCATCCCGAACGCCTGTGGACTCGTCACCTCGTGCATGAGGTGAAGGCCGACGAACAACTGGTCGCGGCCGTCGGGGAGCTCGGCGACTTTGTGTCGGTCCCACACTTTGTCGTACAACGTTCCGCGACTCATAGGTCTCGCCCAGCTACCGGGATCGTCTTCGAAGCACCGGCCGGTTTCCCCGACCAGTCGTCAGTCATCCGCACGTACCTCCTCCCGGTCCGTGGTCGTTTCTGACTCAGTGGGGTCCTCGGACCAGGCGAACAGGTCGCGGAGTCGGTCACCGACCTTCTCGATCTCGTGATCTGCGGCTGCCCGACGTCGCTGCCGGTACTCCGGCCGGTTCGCCTGGTTCTCTGCCACCCACTCGCGGGCGAACCCGCCCGTCTGGACGTCCTCTAAGACAGCTTGCATGTTCTGCCGGACTGACTCGTCCACGACCGCTTCACCCCGCGTCAGACCCCCATACTCGGCGGTGTCGCTGACGGAGTCCCACATCGCGCCCATTCCGCCCTCGTACATCAGGTCGACGATGAGCTTCATCTCGTTCAGACACTCGAAGTACGCCATCTCCGGGGAGTACCCGGCGTC
>CAZCXJ010000011.1:41432-54634 GCA_964502585.1 uncultured Candidatus Halobonum sp. | reverse complement strand
TTCTGACTGGATTGTGCGTTCAAGTCCTTCCAGCACGGTTGGTTCTTCATGTACGATTTCAGTACGCCCTCGTCTGGGATTTCGGCGGTCGCGTCCCAGATGCGGTCGGCTGTCCATCGTGCGACGTTCCAGAGTTTCGAGGCGGAATCGCCGAGCGAATCGAGGCCACCGCAGACCTGTTTCTGGTTCCGGATGGAACCAACATAGGTGCGCGTGACCTCAATCGCCATAGATAGCCTATGTAGATGGATTTACTTCATTATGTAGATTAGAATTGAATATCCGGCTAGAGTGTCGTCGGTGGACTGTGGAGGAGTTGTCGGATTCACTCCCGCCGTAAACGGTGGGATTCTCTCCTCGAAAAGAGATAGCTCGACCAACAGAGGCCCGTCCGCAGGTCCGGGGGGCCTCATTGGTGAACAGTCTCGTCGTGGGCGTCCCTGAGGTCAGCGATCCTCGACTCAAGGACGGCAAGCGCTGCGTCAGCGTCCATGTAGCCTTGGTCATATTCGGCCAGGACCGTATCCGCAGTCTCGAGAAACTCTGAGACAGCAGCGTCGAGATCAGTGTCTGACATTGATATGGGTACTATCCTGATGGAGTGTGTACTTCTCCGGGCAAAAGGGTTCATGCAAGATTTCAAACCCAGGGACGGTCCAGCCAGAAGCGAGGTTCGTACCGATGGCCCGCGTCCGTTTGATGGCTCGACGACGGGTCCGGGTCGAAACCGACAAATCAAGCCCCCGGCAAGGAGCGGTCTATGTCGTCGCCCGCCACGCGGGACCCTATCGACCGATACGCTCGCCTCGTCGATGACGAGGAAGCGTTCCGTGCGGCCTGTGCCCGGCCACTACCTTCAGTCGTCCGTGTCAACACGATCAAAACATCACCGGCTCGGGCGGCTACGGCACTCCGAGAGGAGGGAGTGGCGTTCCAGCGCGCGGAGTGGCATGACGGATTGTTCAGATTGCCGGATGGGTCACCGGGAACTACCTGGCCGTACGTTCACGGATGGCTTCATGGCCAAGAGGAAGTGTCCGTCCTCCCCGCCTTGGCACTTGATCCTGACGACTGCGACCGGGTCTGGGATGCGTGTGCGGCGCCGGGAAGCAAGACCGGTCAGCTCTCCGCACTAATGAATGATCGAGGAACTCTGGTTGCGAACGACTCCAATCTGGGGCGGATCTCGGCGCTCAGGCACAACGCCGAGCGCCTGGGGCTCACGAACCTCGTAATCACCCATCAGGACGCTCGTAATTACTCGCTCTCCCCGGTGGGGATCGACGAGTTCGACGGCGTTCTCGTCGATGCCCCCTGTTCCTGTGAAGGAACGGTCCGAAAGAACCCGGACATCCGGGAAGATTGGACGATCGACCACGTCAAAAGCGTGGCTAGCATCCAGAAGGGAATCCTCCGACGGGCCGTGCAAGTGGCCCGTCGCGGGGGAACCGTGGTATACGCGACCTGTACGTTTGCCCCGGAAGAAAACGAGGCGGTCGTCTCCCACGTCCTCAGTTCCGAAGACTGTGAGGTGGTGGAGTGGGACGCTCCGGTAGAGACACGGCCTGGAGTTCGTGAGTGGGACGGCGAATCGTTCGACAGCGCAGTCGGTCGGACAAGTCGCGTCTATCCACATCTGAACGACACGGGCGGGTTCTATGTGGCCAAACTGAGGGTCGGATCGTGACTGCCGACGATGACGGGGAAGCGTCGAACGAACGACCCGACAACGATGGAGACGTTTTCGACCGCTTGCCCGGCGACCCGGCAGCGCGACAGGTTCCAGGGCGCGCTTCCCGCTCTGAAGTGGTAGACTGGTGGGACGAGAGGTTCGGGATCGACCCCGACGTGTTTGAGGATTACACCTTCTGGGAGAAAGGGGCCGGGAAAGTGTGGATTTTCCACGGTGAAGCCCCCTCACCGACGAGCGTGGAGGCCCTCGGGATGACGTTTCTCCGTACCCGCCAGGAACATTGGAAACCGACAACCTCAGCGGCCCAGCGGTTCGGGAAGGAAGCGACCCGGAACGTGATCGTCCTCGAGGCTGACGCCGCGGCCGCGTTCGTCCGGGGGGAGAACCAAGAGGTGAACTGGGATGGGGACTGGGGGTATCTCATCGCATCACATGAGATTGCCGGGGACCTCGAACCGATCGGGGTCGGGTTGTACGTGTACGGGGAGTTTCGGTCACTGATTCCCAAGGGGCGTCGTGAGCAGGTACCGGTGGTCGACAGGCCCCGGTAACAGCCGCGATTTCAAAGGCAGCGGCCCGAAGTGATCATCCCAAGGGGATGTCGGGCGCCCCATTCCGGTCAGCAGGGCAACTGGCCCGGTCTCAGGACCCGACCGCTCAGTCCGAGTGGACACCTGGAGGCGCGGTCGACCGGAACTCGGTGGCGCCCGACCATCGCGAGGTGATACCATCGACGGACCGGCAGCACTCACCTATGACCCTGGTCTCTCTTCCCTCGAAGGACGCCACGATTGAGACCTCGCCATTCGACCCGATACCCGAGGTGTGACAGGACGGAACTGTGCTCATCGAGCTCGTGTGCGGCGAGCAGAGGCTCGACCCGGGCGTAATCCATCCCCGCTTCCAGTTTCGCATCGATCTCCGCCAGTATCTCCGGGCGAACGAGCATCCCGCCGACGTGCTCGTGCTCCGGGAAGGCGACGTCAGTTAGGACTTCAGGTGGGACGTCATGCTCGGCAGCGAGCTCAGAAAGATCGACGACGTCGGCTTCAGGAACCAATTCCGAGGGAACAGCCTCATCCAGCGGCGGGGAGATCTTCTCCTCGTATTTCCGGAGGACGTCGACCACGTCTTTCAATCTGACCGTACCGTCATAGGTGATGACCTGGAGCCCCAGCGACGCGAGCTCGTCGCCGACTCCAAGCGACTCGTCGACCGCCACGAGCAGGTCCACGTCCTCGAGATCTGTGAACTGGGAGAGTTTTTTCTCCACATACTCCGGGGTCCAGAACCCCATGATTTCGAAGAAAAGCCGGAAGTCGGTGTACCGGTACTCGAAAGCGAAATCCGGGATCATTGCTCGCGTCCCGGTCGCCAGAGGTTCGGGCTCGCGGACCAAGCGCCAATTGAGATCGAGGGCACGGAACCGGTTTGCGAAGTCGGATTCGACACCGGAGTCGAAGGCGGGTTGGGCGACCGGATCGACCCCGGGAACGGTGATATCCTGGTCCGTTAGTCGCATCCAACGCTCCCGGCCTCGGTCGTCGATCGAGGCTATCAGTTCCCAACTCGCACCTTTTGCGATCACCCGCAGCAATCGAGCGAACGCAGACCCGTAGCGGCGCGTAGAGCGGAACAAACTGTTTGGCCCGGTAATGAGGATCGCGCGTCGGCTCATCGCTGTTGTGTTGTCTCGGGTATGGTTCGTCTCTTCGGATGGAGCCGTCGTCGTGAGATCCTGGGCTACGGTCTCGAAGGGGGTCTCCTCCGGGGGCACGATCTCGTACATCAGTCCGAGCCGTTTTACAGCGCTGATGACCGACTTGGGGTCAACCGACCGCACGCTGACCCTGGTCGCGTCAAACAGGGCGGTCTGAGCGAGGGAAAGGTTGTACTGATCGATGAGCGTGGTTGGGTCCCACCGTGAGTCGAAGGCGACACACTCCTGATTCACCTCCCTATCAGCATACAGTGAGGAGGCAACGGCCTCGGTGGTACTGCCGAGTTCAGCCGCCGCTTCGGAAAGCGCTGTCTCACGGTCGGATTCGTCCGTGACCCCAATCCGTTCTGCAACACTGAACACGGTCCGACGAACACGCAGTGGCGGGAGTGGGGACTGCGATTCGAACGTCGCGTCGCGTTCGAGGAGTGCTGCGAACCCTCGGACGAGCTTGAAGTCCTCAGCTCCTCGTTCGAGTTCCGACAGTGCTTCTTCGAGGGCTCCCCGGGACTGTCCGACGTGCCCCTGGAATACGCCAAGGACGCGCGCGGCAAGGGGACGCGCCTCTCTGCCGACGAACTGAGGCTGGTACTCCTCCCCGCGTCGTGAGACACGAAGGAGGTCTTTCCGGAGCACGATGGAGGTTGTTCCGGGATGGACAAAAACTGGTCGTCGGAATAAGAAAGCTCATGACGGGGGAGTAGCCCAGTGTGACCATGGCCCGGAAATTGACGCGGCGAAAGCTGCTTTCGATTGCGGGAGCCCTAGGCGGTGCTGGGTGTCTCCAACCGCAATCACCGAGCGGGCCACGTACACCGCCACAGTCACCCGAAGGAGGCCCTACTCAGCGGGGTGGACTCGTTATCGCTGACTTCCGGGGACAGGAAGGGGACAACGGGAACCTAGAGGTCCTGATTGTTATCGAAAACCGGGGCGAAAACGACCAGTCCGCCACCATTGAGGTGGTCGCCCAGGTGGGTGACCAGTCATTCCAACGAACGGAAACGGTCGGTGTTCCTGCCGGAGAACGTGTCGAGACTGTCCTCGAGTTCGATGTGGCCTACGATGACTACGTCGGTGACGGGTCGATAAGTGCGACGATCGTTTGACCACGTCCTTTTGGGACCGCAAGGAGACAAGTGGATCCCGGATCGTATGACCGTCCGGAAGCTAAGCTGACCTGTCGGCAATCACGGTCCGGAACCTCACAGCGGTAACAGCGCGGAAGCCAACGGCCTCAGCCATGGGAGGACGCGCGGAAGCGTGATCTGACTTCGAGACGAGTTGTGAGATGCGTCCATCAGGGGCCGACGTTCCCGGATGGACGGGCTGTCGGTCAGCCAGCCCTGCGTCGGGGGCGTGGAACGCCACGCTCGAACTCCCGTGATGAACGCCACCTGAGAACGCCTTTGATTAGACCGCCCGGGGTGTGGGGCGTTCGTGTGGAAGCACGACGTGCGGGAGTCCACCGACAAGCCAACCTCTTCAGGGGGTGGTAGCTGACGGCCTCAGCCATGACAGCAGATCAAAGCAGTGACCGGGAGTTATCGGCGACGATCAGCTACCGATTCCTCGACAGTTTCTCCGCTGATGAGCTCGTAGAGCACGGCCCGTTTCCCCTCGCCAGGACGTAGTAACCGCCCGAGACGCTGGGTGAACTCCCGCTTGGAACCGCTCCCGGAGAGCAGTACCCCCACCTTGGCGTCCGGGACGTCGATCCCTTCATCGAGCACGTTCGCAGTTACGATCCGACTGTAGTCCCCGTCCCGAAACTTTTGGAGGATCTCACGCCGTTCGGGGGTGCCAGTCTCGTTCGTGATTGCAGGCATCAAAAACCGGTCGGATAACTCATAAACCAGATCAGTGTGAGCCGTAAAAACGATTGTCCGCTCGTGAGCGTGCCGCTCCAAGATGCGCTCCAATTCGACGACTTTCCTCTCGGCGTTCATCATTACGGTGCGAGCTCGCTGTTTGGCGAGAAGTGCTTCCCTGGCTGCCGGATCCGTTCCGGATCGTTTTACCAACTCCTGAAAATCGCTCCCCGACTCGAATGTGAGGCCGGCGTCGCGAACGTACTCGAGAAAGGTTTGTTGGGCTCTTTCGTACCGTTCCCGTTCCGAGGCGGTAAGCGTGACTTCGATCCGTCGGATTTCGTAATCAGCGAGGTGCTCACCGGCGAGGTCCTCCGAGTCTCGGCTATAAACCAGCGGACCGATCAGGTCTTCGATTGCTTGATGGGCACCATCCGGACGCTCGAACGTGGCAGTGAGTCCAAGTCGGGCCGGTGCGACGAGAAGACGCGGGATCTCCCGAAACTTTTCCCCGCCCAGATGATGGACCTCGTCGAACACGACGAGACCGAATTCCCCGCCGAATTCGTCCGCTCGTAGAAACGCGGAGTCGTACGTGGCCACCGTGATCGGCTCCCGACGTCGTTCGCCACCGCCGACCTGCCCCACAGCCGAATTGAATTCGGCTTCCAGTTCCCGACGCCACTGTCGAAGCAGGTCAAGCGTCGGGACGACGACGAGCGTCGGGCGATCCGAATCGGCAATCGCCGCAAGCGCGACGACGGTTTTACCGCTACCGGTCGGGAGTTCGATGACCCCCCTCTGTCCAGTTTCGTGCCAGACAGAGAGCGCGTCCCGCTGATAGGGGCGCAGCTCGTATCGGAGCGACAAGCCGAGGTCCGAATCGATGACCGGAGTGATCCGGTCGGCAAGCTCGATCCCGCGGTCGCGGAGCTCATCCCGGACCGTTGAATAGCGAAACGCGGGTGCCCTCGCCGTGCCGCTCCGAGCGTCGACTGCGACAGCGTCCAGCCCTCTGAGGATATCGAGGTCCGTCTCACTATCAGTGGAGAGGCGAACCGTCCCGTCCTCGAACGCGATCGTGACCGCCACGGATCGTCCGTTCGCATGCGGTGTTTTTGTGGGTTCGGATGGACTCAGGAACCCTCTCCGAATCGTCCACGAAGCGGTCAGACATCGAGGAGCTGAGGTCGGCTACGAATCCTGGTGAAAGAATCGAGACAGGAGCCCGGACGAGGGGGCTGAGGCATGATTCGGTCATCGAACGGTAGGGGTTATATCGGCCGGGCAAGTGTTCCCACCCATGAGGCATGAGGCCGCTCCCGAAGGGGACGAGACCGTTTACATCGACCGGGAGGACAGCGAGCGCGGGTCGAAGGGACCGTTCTTCGTGGCATACACCGACGCCGATGGCGACCACCCGTGGGGCTATCTATGCGGCAACTGTGACTCGTTCGATAACGCGATGGATACGATGGGCCGTGTCGAGTGTAACACCTGTGGGAACCTTCGTAAGCCAGACCAGTGGGATGCGGCTCACGAGTGAAGTTGCAAGTCGACTACTTTTTGTCGTGCCGCCGGGGGGAAGCTAAAACATGACCCTGTTGCAGGCTGGGACGGTGCAACGAGCCATCGCGCAGTTCCTTGCGGACGTAGAGGCCGCGACGCCACGGATCATTGCCGGAGCGGTCTTTCTCGTCCTGGCAGCGCTCGTGGTGAAACTCATCATGGCCTTGGTTCGGACAGTACTCCGCCAGGCGTTACCGGGCGAGTCTCCGGTGTACCGACAGTTCCTGTCCACAATCGTCGCTGTGTTTCTCTGGTTCGCAGTCGGGTTATCCTTCCTCTCGATCGTGGGGCTAGATGGGATCGCTCAGTCGCTCGGAACCGCTGCTGGGTTCCTCGCACTGGGAGTCTCCTACGCCCTCTCCGGGATGATCGCCGACGCAGTTGCCGGAGTTTATCTCCTTCGTGATCCGGATTTCATGCCGGGTGACACGGTCGATGTCGGCGGGGTGACCGGGGAGGTCAAGTCGATAGAACTTCGAAAGACTCGACTTGATGTCGACGGTAACACCGTCGTCAGGGGCAACGCGGAAATCGAGAAGAAATGGACCAAGCTTGCCGAGACGGAGTCATCCATCGGCGAGCCCGTGTGACCCAGTCGAGCAAGCGAGTCCGGGGCAGTGGGGCCGCTCTCCTCGAGCAGTTGTCCTTATCACGGCGAAGGGTCTAGAGACTGTGTGTTCATCGGCCACGCTCTGCTGGCATTTGCGCTCGTCGCAGGAGCGGCGGCCGTCCTGGACTTCGACCGGCCGCTGATGGTGGGTGGCGTCGCCGGCGCCTTCGCAGCCGTTCCGGATGCGGATATGGCCTACGCGCTCGTCGGGTTAGTCGGGACGGGGACCGCACAACCGGAAGGGATGCTCGAACTGGCCTCGGCATTCTGGTCGGCCGGAAACGTCGTTCACCGCTCAGTTACTCACTCCATCGTCCTGGCCCCTGTGGTGGCGGCGGCGGTCGGTATGTGGGTCGTTGCCAGACGTTCACTGTTGGGAGGGGTCCGACATACTGCAAGTTTGGCCGTCACAATCTTTGTGGTGGCTACCTTGATTGTGATAGCCACGGTCGTTTCGGGGCTCCTGGCAGGAGCAGTTACCCTGGCGTTTGTCACAGCGGCATTGGTCGTGGCTGAACTGGTCGCACGTCGAACACCGCTCCGGCCAGTGACGGTCAGTTGGCTTGCGCTGGTCGGGCTCACCACCCATCCGTTTGGGGACCTGTTCACTGGGGAGCCGCCCCGACTTCTTTATCCGCTCAATATCCGAGTGTTCTTCGAGCGTGTCACGCTGCATCCGGACTCGACGCTCCATTTGCTGGGAGCGTTCGGGCTGGAACTCGCAGCCATCTGGGCGGGCGTGCTCGTCTGGCTCCGACTCACAGGACGGCCTCTCCGTCCCCGGCTTGACCCACGTGGGATGGCGGGGGTGGGATACGCCTCATTGGTCGTCCTGATCCCGGCGCCGACGCTGGAGGTGTCCTATCCCTTCGTGTTCACGGTCCTGGCGGTTGGCCTTATCGGGTTCATGCCTTGGATCCGGCGCGCTAACGACACCGGACCCGCGGTGCCGGAGATCGAACGCGGGGTCGTGACCGGATTGCTCGCCGTGACTGTGGCCGTTGTGGCGTACGCGATCGCATACTCAGTGGTGTTCGCCTTATGACCGGAGTCCCGGGTACGATTCGTACAGACGCGGTAGGAGGCTCGGTCATGAGCCGACAGGGCTTTGAGATTCCGGCGGTCAGTAGTCAGCATGTCAAGGTCCGGGCTCCGAAGCGTCGTTGAGAGCCAACGACTGAACGCGCTCCTGGCCTGGCTAATCGTGGTTTTGATCGGGGCGGCCGGGGCGACAGAACTGGCTTCTGGGACGATTGTCAGAGGGACATTCGCGCTGGCGGCGTTCGGACTCGCAGTGGTCCCCCCGGTGGCGTTCCGGAGCCTCGAAGCGATGCTACCGTGGGAGGTCCTGGGTCTGGCTGCGCTCCCGGTGTTCTCCCAGTCGCTACTTGTCGGAGAAACGGTCGGCGGGGTCACCTTCACCGGCCGTCTCACGACTTACTTCGGCGTCGCCGGAATCGCGCTCGTAATCGCGGTCGAACTCGACGTATTCACCCCGGTCCGGATGAACGAGCCGTTCGCCGTGTTGTTTGTCACAATCACGACGATGGCAGCCGCCGGGATCTGGGCGGTGGCACGGTGGCTCTCCGATCAGATGCTCGGAACCCGCTTCCTTCTCGATGGCCGACCGGAGGAGGTCATCGAGACCGCCTTGATGTGGGACTTCGTGGCCGCGACCATGGCGGGCGTCGGAGCAGGGGTCCTGTTCGTGGTCTACTTCCGGCGGCGCGCGAACGTGCAGGTCAGGCTTCCCGAAGACGTGGAGGTGATGCTGTGACTCGACCGCGTCGCGTCGAGCGACTTCCGACATACCACCGCCCGGAGGGAGTATGAGGTTCCGTGATCGACTCGGAATCACGAGCGAACGGCAACGACAATTAAGCCGTGTGATGCAGCTATCGTTGGTCGGGTTCGTCTTCGTCGGGCTCTACGAGGGTAGCCCCGGTGTGGTGGTGAACGGAAGCGTCGCCCTCCTGGCCACGTATCTGCCGGGGATCCTCGAGCGTGACCTCGAAATTCCGATGGACGCCGGGTTAACCCTCTGGATCACCAGCGCCGTCTTCCTGCACGCTCTCGGGACGGTCGGACTACCTGGAATGGAGACGAGCTTTTACCGAGGAGTCCCGTGGTGGGATCACCTCACGCACGCGCTGTCTGCATCCGTCGTCGCCGGGGTTGGATATGCCGTCGCTCGTGGGATCGACGAGCATACCGACGCGGTCTTCCTTCCGCGGCGATTCATGTTCGTGTTTATACTCTTGTTCGTCTTGGCTTTCGGCGTCTTCTGGGAGGTGATCGAGTTCGCGATCGGGGGTATGGCGGCGGTCCTGGGTGGGGACGCGGTTCTCACCCAGTACGGACTGCGCGATAGCATGCTCGATTTAGTGTTCAATACGGTCGGGGGAGTAGTGGTCGCGATCTGGGGATATGCCCACCTCTCCGACGTTGCGGGAGCCATCTCGGCTCTGTTCGGTTCCTCCGATGAAACGGCGTGAGCGGGCGGAGAGGTTCGGAACCTCCCGGCGCTCTTTTTATCCTCCCGGCACGTATCCCGTTCTTGATGGTCTACAAGAAAGTCAGACTGATCGGCCGGAGTACGGAGAGTTTCGATGACGCGACGGATGACGCCATCGACCGCGCACAGGAGACGTTGGATAACGTCCACTGGGTCGAGGTCGACGAATTGGGTGTAGAGATCGCTACCACGGAGACCCGAGAGTATCAGGCTGAGGTCATCGTGGCGTTCGAATTGGAGGATTGAGCGATCCGAAGGGGGGCTTGATTGGGCACGCGGACTCGGAACAATCGTCTCCGATCGAACAACCTCACCTGCAGCCCGTCCAGGTCGGCGACCACGTGGACGAAAGGGGTGTGTCCCGTCCGAACGGAGCGGCATCAGACGCGCCTAGTCCTGGCAACATCCGCCGGCCTCGCCCCCGAAGTCCACCTCGAGGGGTGCCGAGATTGCTTCATTGATCCGCTCGAGCCGGCCCTGGAGCGCCTCCTGTGCTTTCAGATACTCCTCCATGACCGGGAGGCTGTGAAGTTCGCGCTGTTTTGCCTGCACCTCGCGCAGCGATTCTTGGTCCGCGGTTCCGGACCGGCGGGCTAGTGCGTACTCCTGACGAAGTTGTTCGAACTCGCGGATTGCTTCCTGGGCTTCCTCGTCGTCCTCGACAGCGCTCTTGGCTTCCTCATAGCGTTCGTAGGTAGGCAGATCGAGGATCAGATGACCGAGATCGCGACCGAGGGCTTCGAGCTCCTCGATATCGGCAGCGGCCTCCGAATCCCCGCCATCCCGGTCCCGGTCGGTATCGACGCTCATGGCGGACGTAGTGACTCGCTCCGTTTGAAGCTGCCGGACGAGGATCTATCCCGTCGGTTTAGTACCAGGCCTGATATGACCGGTCGGAGGCAGATTACCCGGGGGGTGCTAGTGTGATGAACAGTCGAAACCGTGCGAACGGCCGCGTCCTTTGATGACAGTTGGGGGCACGGTCGAGGATATGCGTACCGAGAAGTGGACAGTCGGGATCGCTGCCGAGGACTACCGGCGTGGGCAGCGGTACCAGAGGTGGCTGCCGCACGGATATCGAGGTCGGATACTCACCAATCCGAGCGACGGATCAGTCCTGGAGGCTGATATCGGGGTACTCGATACCGGGATCTCCGCCTCCCGGCTATCGCTCGACGTAGACCACCTGATCCGAATCGCGAGAGACGACGCTGTCGGCTGGCTGCAGGACCCGGATATCGTTCTGGAGCCCCCGGTGGGTGCGGGACGGTTCCGTGGAGCGCTCGCTCGACTGGCACGGAGGGACTGGTACGCGGACCGGCTGAGCGAGTACGCCCGTCAGGCCACTAGTCGGAAGGCCGGAAAAAAGAAACCTGGGGAGGGTGACCAGCACCCCGAGGCTTTGCGACAGGTGCTGGAATCGACTGCCCGCGAGTTTGACTCTGGAGACTACGCCGCAGTGTTCGAGCAGATTACGGATGGTCCGGGCGAGTTCCGGTGGATCGGCCAGATAAGGTGACGAAACAGGGGGCTTAACCGTAAGGGTAGGCTACGACGCTGTAATGAGCGAACGGACCGAGGGCGACCTTCGAAAGACGGGGATGGCCCTCAAACACGACCGGGAGTGGGACTACGAGCTGGATCGGATCGTGAAGGCGGTCGAGGAGCGCGACGCGAACACGGTCGGGCTACAGTTTCCTGAGGGACTAAAACGGCGTGGCCCGGCCGTCGCTGACGACCTTCGGGACCTGACAGAGGACGTCCGGTTCCTCCTTTCGGGGCAGCCTTGCTATGGTGCGTGCGACCTCGATACGTATCTCATGCGACGGACCGACTTGTTCGTCCATTTCGGTCACTCCCCGATGAAGCAGTCCGACAAGATCCTCTACGTCCCTCTGTTTTCGAACGTGGATCCACTCCCGATCATGGCGGACGCACGCGAGGAATTACCAGATCCCGAGACCGACTCGGATGTCGGGCTTGTGACGACCGCACAGCACATGAACCGGTTCGACGAGATGCGGAACTGGTTGGAGAAGCGAGGGTACGAAGTTCACACGCGTCGCGGTGACGACCGGTTGACACATGAAGGGCAGGTGTTGGGATGCAACTACGCGAGCGCGGACGTCACGGCTGATACCGTCCTCTACGTCGGCGGTGGAAAGTTCCATCCGCTGGGTCTCGCCATGGAGCACCCCGAAAAGAAAGTCGTCATCGCGGACCCCGTCAACAACGTGGTTACCGTGGCCGACACGGAAAAGTTCATGAAACAACGATACGGCGCGGTCCACCGGGCGATGGATGCGGACAAATGGGGCGTCATCTTTTGCACGAAAATCGGTCAAGGACGGTGGGACCAAGCCGAAGAGATAGTTGAGGGGAACGAGAACGCGTACCTCATCACGATGGACGAGGTGACGCCGGACAGACTACGGAACTTCGACATGGATGCGTTCGTCAACACCGGGTGTCCCCGAATCACGACCGATGATGGGCCCCAGTTCCACAAACCGATGTTGACCCCGGGTGAGTATGAGATCGCCGTTGGTAACAAACCGCTCGAAGAATTGAGTTTCGACACGTTCCACGGAACCTGGTAGACAGCCCGGATTGCTCGGTCTCAAGACAGTCCCTGAGAGGAGAAACGAGTGGATTGGCGATGGCCGTCGTTTCCCCGAGTGACCCCGCTGCGCTGGGCGCCTCGGAAGAACCGCGGGCCTAGATCATTCCAGCCAACTCGGTAGCGATTAGCGGGTAAGGGTTATTCAGGTCTCGCCGACCAAGTCGGATATCGTCCGGGACTACCTGAGGCGTAGCCTTCCGTGGGTTGAGACGCGGATCACTGGCTCGGTTCGTTCATGTCGGTGACCCGTTCCACGTACTCGACGGCCGTCTCCGGATCGCCGACGGCTTGGACCCGTTCGAGCTGGTGCGTGTCGAGACCCGCTACGGGGCGTCCGTACACCAGTGCGAAGCCAATCTCCGTAAGCGTCCCCGGCCCGCCCCGGATCGCGATGACCGCATCTCCGTTGAGCGGGACCAAAGCGTTTCGAGCGTGGCCCAGACCGGTAGCGATCGGCGTGGTCACGTACTCGTTCGCCTTGGTTGGGTCGGATGAAGGTAGAATACCGATGGTTTCTCCACCTTTCTCTCGAGCCCCACGACATACTGCCCGCATTACCCCTCCGAGTCCCCCACACACTACGGCGTGTCCACGGGTTGCTAGGAGCCGACCGACCGCTTCAGCCGTCTCCCGGGTATCGGGATTGACATTGCTCCCGCCG
>CAZCXJ010000011.1:0-41332 GCA_964502585.1 uncultured Candidatus Halobonum sp. | reverse complement strand
CCGACCGACCGCTTCAGCCGTCTCCCGGGTATCGGGATTGACATTGCTCCCGCCGATGACACTGATGCGCATGTCATCGGCTTCAGCGTGAGCAGCAAAAGAAGCCCGAAAAGGGGCCAGTCACTCCGCCCTAGGATGGAGCGAGTCCAAGTGGCGGAACTCGACGGTGGCAACCCGACCGATAGCGGCCGCCATCACAGCAAAATCGGCCGTCGGTCGTTGCGTCCCCATGGCACTCCAGAGATGAAACCTCCGCTGTGTAAGTATTTTCCCCCCGTTACAGAGTTCGAGACTCGGAGACGGATTCCTGTCCACGTGCCGGATTCCGGGGCAGTAACAATTAATCGCGTCCCCTCACGCGATATGGCATGGAGACGGTAACGAGCGATTGGGGCGATTGGCTTCCACGGGCTGTCGAAGCGGTCGTTCCGGACGGTGTAAGCCTCTGGTATCTCGGATGCAACGGGTTCGCTGTCAAGGATCACGAGGGTACAGTTCTCTGGATCGATCCGTACTGCGGAACCGGGGACCCTCCACGAACAACCCGGATGATCCCGATCCCCTTCGATCCCGCGGACGTCACGGTTGCTGACGCTCTCCTCGCGACACACGAACATACGGACCACGTTCACGGGGCCACACAGGCACCGATGCTGGCGGAGACGGGGGGCGATTTCTGTGCGCCGGACGATTCCCTGACTGTAGCGCGGGAACAGGAAACCTGGGGCGAGAGATGGGACGTCGATGAAGACCAGTTTCGAGAGGTGAGCGAGGGAGACTCGCTCGAGTACGGGAGGTTCAGTATCGACGTCGTTGAGGTCAACGACCCCGATGCGACACACCCGGTCGGCTACGTCATCGAGCACGATTCGGGAACCATATTCCACGGCGGCGATACGAAGCCGGAACCCTCATTCGAAAAGATAGGGGAGGAGTACGATATCGACGTTGCTGTAGTGGCATTCGGGTCGGTCGGGCTAATCGGGAACACGGATACGACCGGACGAAGTCGAACACGCTGGTACTGTGACGAGAACGAGGCAGTGGAGGTGGCGAACGCACTCCAGGCGGACAGACTGCTTCCGAGTCATTGGGATATGTGGCGGGGGCTGACCGCCGACCCATCAGCGTTGTGCCATCACATCAGGTCGTTCGACCATCCGGAACGGGTAGAAGTGGTTCAGATCGGAGACCAGATCGATTTGTAGCCGGTATCATTGGCGTTTTTGCATCGGAAGTCGATACGGAGGGCATGGATCATGCGCTCGCAGTAGTCGGGCCGACAGAGACCGCAAAGCGGTTAGTGCGCGAAGCAGGTGAGCTGGCGGCGGGGGTCGACGCCGATCTGACACTGATTTACGTTGCGGACGAGGAGGAGTACGACAACGTCCGGGAGCAACTCGCCGAAGTCACCGGACAGACCTACGGCATCGGGCAGGCCCTCGAAGGGGCGCGTAATTACGCCAGTGACATTGGACGGGAGGTCCTGTCGGATGTGGATATCACTTACGAGACCACCGGGCTCGTCGGTGACCGGGCGGAGACGGTTCTGTCGGAGATGGACAAACGGGGGTGTGACCACGTGTTCATAACGGGCAAACGACGGTCTCCGGCGGGAAAGGCACTGTTCGGTGATGATACGCAACGACTCATTCTTGATTCTGAGCATCCGGTCACGGTTATCACCGAGTGAGGCCCGAAAAGAAGTTCAAAGACGGGCGAGGAAGTTCGTGGCTGAATGACCCGGCGGGGCGAGGAATAACATCGATTCGAGAAGTGATATTCGGCCCGTTTCTTTTATACATCCTGTCGAGCACCCATCTTTCATGAGCCAGGAGCCCGAGGCGGACGACATGATTGCGACGTCGGCGGACGGGATTCACGTTCGTAAGCGATTCAGTGCTGAGGAATTCCCGGTCCCGGCGATCGAGTTCACTCTCCACTCTGAACGCGACGAGGCGGTGGAGGTGCGTCTCGAAGACTCAATTCCTGAATCGTTTCCGATGGACAGGGTCGGGTTTCATCCCGACTACGAGAGCGACAATTGGACCGCGTATCAAGACCACCGTGTAGAGTACCGTCGCCGGTTTGAACCCGGGGAGGAAGTCACGACGGTGTACGGGATCCGGACGGATGATCCCGAGGAAGGAAAGAAGTTCCTCGACGAGCCGACCGTCGAGATCGTTGGACCAGACGAGTCCGGAGGGGCCGAAAGGGATTCAGCGGAGGTCGTACAGGAGCCGATGGGCACAGAGCACCAGGAACGGGACGCCTCGATCGAGGCTCCGGGACCGGAGATCGAGGCGGAGCCCGGTGCAGTCGCGGACGCCGTTCCGGACCCCTCGACGACACAGGGGCCTGCGAGTGGCCCCGACCCACGGACAGTTAGGGACGACACGACCTCGGCTGTGGCCGTCCGGAGGGAAACGGGAGCCGTAAACGGGTCCGCTGGAACCGGAACTGACGCCGACTCCGGGACCGGCCCGGATGTCGAAGCGAGCGACTCAGTCGCGGCCGCCCTTGCCGAAGAAATCCGAGAAGGACGGGTATCAGACGAGGACCTCGACATCCTGAAAGAGGGACTGGAACTGGGCCGGGTCGGGCACACGACGAGCGTCGATGCGCGTATCAGCCGGCTCCAGTCGCGGGTCGAGGACCTGGCGGCGTACAGTGACGCCCTAGCGGAGTTCATCGATGAAAACGGGTCGGCACAAGAGGTGATCGATCGACTCGAAGCCGACTTCGAACGGATTCAGGATACCGTCGGGTCTTTCGAAGACCGGCTCGATGCAGCCGAGACGGAACGAGGTGACCTCTCAAGTGAGATGGAGACCCTCGAAGAAGGGCTCGACTCGGTTGAGACTGCTCTCGATGCATTGGAAGAGGACATCCGTAGTGTCCACCGGGACGTGGCCGAGCTCGACCGAGACCACACGGCCCTGTCCGAGGAGGTTTCAACCCTCGACGGTGACATCGACGCGTTAACCGAGGAAGTGACCGCGATCGATGGGGAGGTAGCGGACCTGAGCGAGGACATAAACCTCGTCGATGATGACCTCGCTGATTTGGACGCGGACCTGTCCGAAGTCACCGAGGAGGTAGCAGCACTCGACGAGGACGTCGTAGAACTGGACGAGACCGTCGCCTCCGCAGCCGACGAACGCGAGGAGCTGCGCGGTGACATCGAAGGCGTTCGCCAGGAACTCTCCGAGGTTGGGGAAGAGCTTGCGGCTGCGACGGAGGATCTCGAGGGTTCGATCACCGACCTCCGTGGAGAACTGGGAGAACTCGAAACGGAGATGGAAGAACAGGACGACGCCGTCGCGAGCTTGGAGTCGAACCTTGCCGAGGCCGACGAGGAACGCTCGGAACTGAAATCCAAAGTTGACGAGGACGTTGCGGCCCTTCGCGAGGAACTCGATGAGGTACGGGCGGAACTCGAAGAGGTCAAACAGTTCCGTGACAGGCTCAGTTCGGTGTTCGCTGGACCGGGGGGACCGATGGATGAGCCAGCGGAGGAGGCGTCCACGAGCGACGAAAGCGAGGAGGATAACGCCCAGGGCGAATCGGACGAGTGAGTCTCGGGTTGTGCCCCCACGCTGTAAAGGGTCGCTGACTCGTGTGATTTTCGTCCGGGTTTGTCCGGGACGACCCCGGCAGTCCGGTCGGGAACAGACCGCCGGACGGTCGTTTGCCACGCCGACGGCTGTCAGGAGCGAGTGACGAAAGTCGCTCTTCGGGAGGACCGGGGTCCGTACCCTTCAGACGAGCCGACACGGTGGCGGGGAGAGGTCCGACTGCACCGACGGGACCGCTCGCCGTGCAGACAGCGGAATCGGAGCCCGGTTTTTTCTCCTCGGACGTTATCCCGAAGGGTAATGACCCACCTGACAGAGAAGCTTCGGCGCGCGGTGTTCGAACCCGCGGAAAGCTTCCGTCGGGGAGTACCATCGCTGCGTGCACTCCTCGGGAGCCGACGACACACTTTCACGGACTTGCACGCGATCCTCCCCTCGACGGCGTCGGTGGGTACGGAGTGTACCCTGACGGTCCAAGCATGGGACGAGTACGAGCGCTTGGTGCGGGGGTTCAACAACCGAGTCCGGGTCAGTGCCAGCGATCCCGACGCGACACATCCCGAAACCATCCGCTTCCGGCCGGGAGACGACGGGTACAGGCGTATCGAAGGGGTGCGATTCGGAACTCCAGGGATCCATTATTTGACGGTTGAGACAGGCGGCGTGCGGGCCGTTTCGAATCCGATCCGCGTGACGGAAACGGAGCCAGTTGACCGGCTCTACTGGGGCGACATCCATCTGCATTCCCAGCTGTCCGACGGTGCGGGGAGTATGTCCACTGGCTTTCAGTTCGGCCGTGACGTGATGGCCCTCGACGTGGCAGCCTATACCGACCACGACACGATGGGGTTCTTCATTCCGCCGACACTGCAGCGGTGGTTGATGGAACGCCACAACGTCGGACTCATGAAGCGGGTCACGGACCGGTACAATGATCCCGGCGAGTTCGTCACTCTTTACGGGTATGAATGGACGAAACAACCCGACGCAGGCGGCCATATTAACGTCTATTTCAACGGTTCCCGGGGGGCGCCGTTTTTCCATTCCAGACACCCGGAGAGCAATACTTATGAGAAGCTTTGGGCCCGACTGAGCGAGTGGCGAAAAGGGAGATCGACGGCCGAATCCACCACAGTTCCAAAGGACGGAGACGTGGGGGCCGGCCAGCATACCGGGCCGAGTCCCCCAAGGGGGGCCTCTAAGGCGACAGACGCAGTGACAATCCCGCATCACTCGGCCGAGGCAATGTATCCGTTCGATTTCGCCGGGACCGCGTACGATGAGGAAATGGCGCCCCTGATCGAGGTCTACTCACAGTGGGGATCCAGCGAACGGCAGGCCGCAGAGGGGAACCGGAAGCCGATCGGCGGCATCGGGAAGGGCGAAATCGGCGTCCGTGGGTACTATGCTCAGGACGCACTGGCCCTCGGAAATCGGGTAGGGTTTATTGCGGGGTCGGACTATCATGGTCCCCGACCGGGGCATTCACTCCTCCATGTGGACCCACATCTACCGAGTCTCCGCGAGTTCGTCGCCGACGGACTGGGGTGGGGGACAGTCTGGCGGGTTTGGAACGAAACCAGTTACCCCGGTGGCTTGACTGCTTTCCACGCACCCGAACTCACCCGGGACGCGATCTTCGACAGTCTCCGTGACTGTCGAGTCTACGGGACCACCCAACCGCATCGCATCCTCATCGAATTCGCGGTCGGTGGTGTTGCCGTCAGCGATTCGGGTCGAACAGCTATGATCTCCACCCCGACTGCTGAACGGAGCGTCGAGGGACGAGTGGCCGGGACCGGACCGATTCGGGTGGCCGAGATTCTGAAGAACGGGAAAGTCTGGGAGAGTATCGAGGCCGGTGACGGCCCTCCCGGACACGAGGCAAACGTGGTCGCGTTCGACCGCACCGATACGGAGCCGGTTGAGGGCATGAAATACGACCAGGACCGCGGGACCGA
Source organism: uncultured Candidatus Halobonum sp. (assembly GCA_964502585.1). Lineage (GTDB taxonomy): Archaea > Halobacteriota > Halobacteria > Halobacteriales > Haloferacaceae > CAZCXJ01. The sequence continues at coordinate 35,793 of CAZCXJ010000011.1, read as the reverse complement.
CGATGACGTCTACTACCTCCGCGTTGTTCAGGAGAACGGCGGGATGGCATGGGCAGGACCGGTCTGGGTTTCGGTCCACGATCGCCCCGAGGACTGAGTGGGAGAACTAGATCAGCGACCCAAGGCAGTGCAGTCGGGATCGGTCCAACCGGTCGGAGTTTTCGACCCGTCCGGCCACAAGCCCGGACCGATATGCCGAAGTAGGCACGTTCCCGAGCCAGGGCGTGTCCGATGACCAGTGAGACCAAGGGGGGAGGAACTCAACCGGATGTTGTCACGATCGGCGCCGCCACGATCGACCGTCACTACCTGGTATCGAACCTCCCGAAACCGGACGGCGGGGCTTACGCAGAGACGGTCGAGACCGCGTTCGGTGGTGTCGCAGCCAACGTCGGCGTGGGTTGCTCCCGTCTCGGCCAAGAGACCGGCCTGATCGCCCGACTCGGTAACGATTCGGTAGGAGATGAGATCCGGGAGGACCTACGGTCAGGTCCGCTCGATACAACGCGAGTCCGGCAACGGTCTGGAACGAGCACTCACTGCGTTATCCTCCGGGACGAGGAAGGCAGTCGAAGTATTGTTACCGCCGGCGATTCGACGGTTCGTCTACGGCTTTCGGATGCTGATCGCGACTACCTGGCCGGAACCCATGTGGTCTTCGTCACGGCGTACGCTCCCGATCCGGTCCACCAGGCACTTCTCGGGTGGCACGACACGGGCCAGATCGGCCCGCTGGTGTTCGACCTCTCCGGGCCGCTAGCCGAACTTGAAGATCGGGGCGCTAGGGAGACGTCCGTGGACGCGATGGTGCAGGAGGCGGATCTGTTCGTCGTCGGCGCGGTCGCGGCCAACTCCTACCTGGGGAAGACTGGCCGGGAAGCCGCCGCGGAACTCCGTGAGATGGGGGTAACCCGGGCGGCCGTCACCAGCGGGGCCGCGGGTGCAACGCTGGTATCCGAGGACGGACGGCTGGTGGAGGTTCCGGCGTTCTCCGTGGATGTCACCGACGAGACTGGTGCCGGTGACGCGTTCGTGGCCGGACTAATCGATGCCTGGCTCTTACGTGGCGAGACTCCGGCGAAGGCGGGGCGTTTTGCCGCAGCAGTCGCAGGACTCAATTGTAGGGAAGCCGGAGCACGCGGAGGACTCCCAACCAGACCGGTGGTCGAGTCCTGGCTTGACACGATGCTGTAGGTCGGCCCGGAGGTCCATCATATCCGGTCCGTGTCCCCGGCTGTTCAGTCTCGGGCGAGTGAAACGAGCTCCCGGACGCGGTCGGCCGACACCGGGTTGCCGACCTCACCACCTTCTTTCAGAGACGTTCCCACGATGACGCCGTCTGCCAAGTCAGTTATCCGGGAGACGTTATCCACGGAAACCCCGCTACCAACGAACACTGGCACATCGAGCCCGTACTCGTCCCGACGGGAGACGGCATCACGGAGTTCCTCGACATCCACCGCACGACCCGTCATGACGCCAGTTACGACGGTAGCGTCGGCAAGTCCACGCTCGATCCCATCAGCCATCGCCTCGGCGGAGAACTCTCGGCTCGCGAGCGGTGCGGAGTGTTTGACATCGTGATCCGCGAAGACCGCCACGTCCGCATCCAACCGGTCTCGGAGACGCATCGTTTCGTGGGCTTTCCCTTCGACGATCCCCTGGTCTGTGACACGGGCACCCGTGTGAATGTTGATGCGAACGAAGTCGGCTCCGGTCGCAGCCGCCACGGCCAAATCAGCGGTTGCGTCGTTGCGGAGAACGTTCACGCCGAATGGGACCTCGACGGTCTCACCCACCGTCCGCGTCGCTCGCGTCATCATCCCCACGACGTGTTTCGGAACGTCATCGGGGTAAAACGGCGCGTCCCCGAAGTTTTCCACCATCACCCCATCAACACCGCCAGCGTCCAGGGCCTCTGCGTCACGTTTGGCCGCCTCGAGGATCCGGTCCCGCCCATCGCCCGGATCGTACTTCGGTGCGCCGGGAAGCGGTGGCAGGTGAACCATCCCGATAATCGGAGTCTCGGTTCCGAACGTCGCTTTCAGGTCGATAGTCATGCGACTCCGTTTCGCCTCGGTGGGGTAATGTCTGCTGAAAGACGAAAGAGGAAATACCAGCGTCAGGAATCGCACTCCGGGTATTCACCCGAATCTCAAAGTGGCGAAAAAGGGATACCCGTCACCGCCGACAGCACATACGGGACGATGACAGGCCGTGCGCACGGGTTTCGTTCCTTGGCGTTCGAGGCCGAAACCGCGACGGAACTGGATGTCGACGGGACACTGCCCGAATGGCTCAACGGGAGCCTCATCCGGAACGGACCGGGTACCTTCGCTAACGGAACCGGAGAAGTCGACCACTGGTTCGACGGCCTGGCCATGCTCCGGAAGTTCGATTTCGGGGACGGAGTCCGGTACAGGAACCGATTCCTTCGGACGGAAGCCTTCGAAGCAGCCCGCCGAGGCGAGTTCACCGGTGGGTTCGCAACCGGAACCTCAACACTCCGGGAACGGCTGTGGGCGTTTCTATTTGAGGACCCGTACGACAACACGAACGTGATTGCGGAACGCGTCGGAACCCGATACCTCGCGATGACAGAAAGCCCGCGGTGGGTCGAGTTCGATCCCGAGACGTTGACGACGATGAACGACCTCCAGTACGCTGGCCCCGAACCGACCGGACAACTGGCATGTGCCCACATCAAGCGGGATCCCGGTACGGACACGCTGGTCAATTTCGAAACCGAGTTCGGCCGGCGACCCGCCTACCACGTCTACGAGATGGAGGCCCCGGAGCGTCGGAATCACGTCGCTACCGTCGAGACGGACGCCCCCGCATACATGCATAGCTTCGCCCTTACACCCAACTACGTCGTGCTCACGGAATTCCCGTTCGTGGTCGATCCCGTTGACTTCCTGAAACCCGGACGGCAAGGACCCTTCATTGAGAATTTCCAGTGGGACCCTGACCGCGGGACCAGGTTCATCGTAATCGATCGGAGCGAAGGGGAGATCATCGCGGAGCCTCGGACGGATGCGGTCTTCGGCTTCCATCACGTAAACGCGTACGAACGGGCAGTTGACGGTGAGACTGATACAGGAGCGACCGAGGACGGATCCTATAACCGTGAGATCGAACTCGTGATCGATCTGGAAACGGTCCCGGACGCCGAGTCCATCGGGACCCTGTTTTTGGAAGAACTCCGCGAAGGATCGTTGGACACGTTCGGCGGGTCCTTGGAGCGGTTCGTCGTCCGCCCCACCGAAGCCAGCCCTTCGATCACCCGAGAATCAATCTACGGAGGGGGAACGGCATTGCCGACGGTGTCCCGAGCCAGGTGGCTCCGGTCTCACCGGTACGTGTTCGCTCAGGGAACCGAACAACCCGTCCGTGACTGGCCAAGATCGATTCTCAAAATCGATGTGAGCACCGGGTCACTCCAGGAGTGGGAGGCACAAGGCTACGCGAGCGAGCCGATCTTCGTTCCGGCACCGGAACCAGAACGGCGAGCCGAGGACGATGGGGTCGTTCTCGCGGTTACGCTCGATCCTGATGCCGGCACTTCGTGGCTGATCGCGCTCAACGGGACGGATCTTAGCGAACGGGCACGGGCACGGCTCCCGCACGCACTGCCGTTCGATTTCCACGGACGATATTTCCCGGAGCTGTAAGTCACGGGGAGGTCGCGGCCTGGACTCAAGCCATCGTCCGGGTCGGACTCTCCGCTTCGTAGAACTGCCCGTGGAACGGATAGGGGACAGCGTGCGGGAGGATGGCCCGGGCTCGCTCCGAAAGGTCGGTAGCCTCGAGACAGACCAGTTCCGATCTGCCCACCTCCGCGTCGAGGACGAGCGAGAGGATGACCCCCTCATTCGAGCTTGCCTGGTCGGGCGAGGGAACGAAGACCGGTTCACCAGGGAATCGGGAGGACTCATTCCCCCAGGTGGCGTCGATACTTGTTCCTCCCTGTGACTGGGCCGACGGGATTGATAGCTTCACCAGTCCAGTCGGAAGGCTTGAACCGGTGGTCGGATCAGTCTCCGCCAGGTAGATGGTATGGTACGGCTGACCAACGACGGCCTCGTACCGGATCATCGGGAACTCGACCGGACCCTCATGGAGGGTCTCAACGGTCGCGTCACCGCCGTCGAGCGGCAGCCGATAGCGGCGGAGGTCTCCCCGCGGAAGGTCCGGATCATGCCGACGTAGGTTGGCGAGGAGAAGGTCCGTCACGGCGCGCTCATCCGGGTAGCCGACCAGATCCAAGACGATTTCGTCCCCGTCGGCCGTTTCGAAGGCGTTGGCATGGTGATACACGAAGAAGGGAGCTGCCTCCGGCGTGGCCACCACCCGGCCAGACTCGCGATCAATCACATGAAATCTGGTCGGACGGTCCCAGGATTCGAAGGCGTCCACGAAGCCTCCGCCTTGAACGGCCTCGAGTAGCAGCTGGCGGGTATCAATCCCGAACGGGTGGTTCGTCACGATCGCGTAATCAGGGGTCAAGCCGAATGAGTGAACGTACGGTGGTCGATCGAACTCCAGACTGGTGACAGGAGTGGCCCGAGTTTGGCCGTCGGGTCGGCGGAACAGCGTCACCGTTCCCTTCGAATAAGACACTCCGAGGTTCACGGTTGCTTCGCGGTCGAAGTCGTAGTGGGGATGGCCCAGCGTCAGATCGGCCTCCAATCCCGCCGTGAGATCGAGCCGGCGTTTGATACCAGCCGTTCCCGAATCCAGGACGTGGGCGGTTGGGGATTCGGTCACTGCAGTTACGGCTCCGTTCACGCGGAGGAAGCCGATCGAAGCGTTGTCGGTGAACTCTCCGTTGATGATCTTGAACGCGCGCGTCCAAGGGCGGCCCTTCGGTGGCACGCCGGGGAACAGGGTTCGGACAGCCCCGTGACGCTGAGCGTACTGGAAGTCACGGGTTCGAAGCATTCGGTTCGTGTAGCTGGCACTGGTCGGCCCGTCGATCCGGAACCGTCGTACCATGGCCAGCGGGTCAAACCAGTGTCGAAACTCCGTATCTTCGAGTTCGAAACGCCCCGGGCCATTGATGTAGAGGGTGCCGGTAAGCCAGTCCGGGAAGGTACCGTCGACTGGGAGTTCGACGTCCGCGACCTCCTCGGATTGGCTTCGGAATCCGAGCCCGTGGGGGGTATCTGCCGTCACGCGGCAGCGTTCGATTCGGCGATAAAAATCCCTGTTGGCACGGGTCGATGGGGATCGACCTGGACCGGGGCGGGAGACCGTCCCGCGTGTTCCTGGCGAGGAACCCCGAGAGAGCAGTGACGCCGGGGCCGAGTGAGCCAGGAGACCGGCCGTCGTCGGTAGGAACCACCTAGTCCTCGATGAGGGGGAACTGGGCGAGCCGGATCGCAGCCATCGCAGTAAGGCCTCGTCCTGTCACGGAATCGCTCGATCGCTCCCGGTAGCCCCGAACGGTCCCGTCGAAATCGGACACGGGAACGAGTTTGATTTCGGTGCCGTTGGGACCGACGTCGACGAGCAGGTAGCTCTGCGGGAACGAGCACGTCGTCGGAGCCATGATCTCTCGGACCGCGCCCTGGCTCACTGCGGAGGGCATATGCAGGTGACCCGTCAGAACGAGCGGCACCTCGTGTTCGTCGAGGACGTCCACGAACGGGTCTGGATCCCGGAGTTCGGGCGGAACGAACATATCCGGTTCAGCCGCGTCCCTGTGCTCGCGGACCTGTTCGCTCATTGCCGGAAGGTTGTGGTGGACCACGACCACGGGAGTCTGGGCTTCCGGGAGGGTCTCCCGGAGCCACGTCACCTGTTCGGGTGGGACCCACCCTTCGTGGGAATCGAACAGGACCTCTTCCGTTCCTGCGCTGTTGAGGCCAAGCAGGTCCACGCCCCCCGCGCGGGTATGGAACGGCAATCCACCAGGGGTGTACCGATCCTCGAACGCGGCTACCGAGAGCGACTCGTGCTCGTCGCCCGCCTTGGGAACGTCGTGATTGCCCGGAACGGAGACGAACGGGGTGGTCAACTCAGACAGGATGTCGTCGAACGCCTCGTAATTCCATTTCTCGCCGTCCTTCGTGATGTCGCCGACACAGACCGTCAGGTCCGCATCACGCCCGTTGATATCGCTCACTGCGCTGGCGAGGTGGGTGGCCGTGTGCTCGAACAGTTTCGAAGTTCCCGTCTCCCGCGTTGAGAGGTGAGGGTCCGCGATAACGGCAAGTCGCGTCGGTGTTGCGCTCCTCGGTCGGGCTAGTTGGGCCATAACCGAACCCCCCGGAGGCCCGGTCCGGTCGACTGGGTTTGCCATGCCTCAGGATCGAGTCCCCGGGGCATAACGCCCGCGGAATCCAGATAGCGGAAAAGTGCACGCATCGACAACGTGAAACATGTCTGACGGGACGGAATCGCATGACAGCGCGGATATATATCAGATTGTAACCATACGTATCGGAGAACCAAAAGGTATAATGTGGGTGTTTCCCCGTATGCACGTGATGCCCGACGACAAAACCCGTCGAAGCTTCCTGATTGCCGCCGGATCGGGCGCGGCGGCCGCATTGGCCGGTTGTTCAAGCAATCCACCGAGCGAGGAGACCGACACGGAAACCACGGAACCGTCGGACATGGAGACGGACACGGCGACTCCCACCCCGGAAGAGGGGAAATCGTACACTGGCGGAACCCTCCAACTCGCATCCGCTGGGCCCGTTCAGACGCTGGATCCTGTCAACGCCAAGGGGTCAGGTGCCGGGTATGACCAGTACAACGGCACACTGATGAAGTTCGATGATGGTGACCTCCCACCCGTCGGCGAACTCGCGACCGATTACGAAGTGTCGGAGGATGGTCTGACGTATACCTTCAATCTGAAAGAAGGCGTCCAATTCCACGACGGAACGACCCTGACTGCGAGCGACTTCGTGTACTCGTGGGAACGACTCGCGGGGGCCGAAGAAACACGGAACGCGGACGACATCGTCGGCGACACGTTCACCATCCAACACGAGAAGGAAGAGGGCACTGAGGGAGTAGAGGGATATATCCCTGGAACCCTGGCGGTGGAGGCGGTCGACGAAACCACGTTCCAATTTACCATGGCGACCCAGTTCACCGGGACGCTCTCCCAGATTGCTGGAGGAGCCTTTGCGGTGATTCCCGAGGGAGCAGTCGCCTATCCCAAGGATTACGAGAGTCATGGACAGGACGGCCTGATGTACGAAGGCGAATACGAGTACAACGAGTACTTCTCCACGGCAGGCGATGGACCGTTCTACGCCGGAGCCGGACCGTTCCAGGTGGACTCGTGGAGCAAAGGCGACCAGATCCGGATCAGCCGGTTCGAGGACTACCATGGCGAAGGGCCGTACATCGACGAGATCGTTTATACCGTCATTGGGAATCAAAGTACTCGGTTCAGTCGATTCAAGAACGGGAACCTCGACATTATCGGGGGGATCCCCACAGCACAGTTCGATCCGAGCCGCCGGACAATCGAGCGCGATCGAGGTACTTACAGCGTCGGGACGTACGACCTCGATAACGGCCAAACGGTGAATTACGGCGAGGCACCGGCGCTTGACTCAGACTATATCCTGTTCAATTGTGCCCGGACGCCGAAACCCGTGCGTCAGGCCATCGCGTTCCTCATCAATCAGGAGCGGATCGCCAACGACGTATACAAGGGAGTCCCACCGACGGCGTATCACCTGACACCGCCGGGAGCGTTCATGGCCCGGGAGGGCGAGAACCCAGCAGAGAATTACGAGAAGCATTTCCAGGACGGGTTTAGGAGTCAGTTGGACTCAATGTCGAACGGCTACCCGTACGGGATCGGGGAGGCCCGGATCGAGGACGCGAAGTCGGTGATGGAGGATGCTGGCTACGGCCCTGACAATCGATACAGCGTCGAGTTCACCATTTTCTCCGGATCCACGGCTTGGGACTCGATCTCGAAGACGCTTCGCGACAAAGCCCAGGCGGCCTACATCGATATGAACATCGTAAAGGCCGACTTCGGGACTATCATCGGTCAGGCGTTCGACGGCTCGATGGACATGTTCTCGCTGGGTGACGGGATGGAGTGGCCCGAGTCGGACAACTTCCTCCGGTTCATCCCACCATACGACAACCCCGGATCGATGTTCACCCGGTGGACATATCAGGTGGTCTGTACTGGCGTCGAATTCGGTGGTGACGGGATCGATACCGTCCGATCCAACGTCTACAGCGCCATCGGGAAGGACTTCCCGCAGGATCACATCAAGCTCGACCCCGAGAACGGCAGGGTGCGAGTAGCCATCGAAAACGTGACCCCCGACGAGCTAGAGGCCGCGCTCGACGAGGCGGGCTACAGTTACGATGGTGCAGAGTCGACTCAGGCAGATTTCGACCCGCTGATGCCACGCGCGGACCGCGTCTGGAACAACCAGTACGCGAACAACCGCGGACCCGGCGAAGAGAACCAGCGCGCACGCAACCAGGCGTACTACTTCATCGAGGAGGTCAACTGGGCAGTCGTCCAGGAACTGCCGTTGGTCCACTCGATCTCCCAGCGCCTGTGGAATCCCGAAGTCGATGTCCGCATGGCCGGGACGATGGAGAACCAGACGTTCGATACGTTGACGATCAACCGCGACAACTGACAGCGCACTGATCCGGGTCCCGTCCGGTGGTGCACTGTCGATCTCCCCGCCCATCGTCGGAGGCCGGCTGGTAGTCCTCGCATCGACAAGGGTTTCATGATAGGACCGAACCCCCAAACGAATACCGCGCACATATCATGAATCGGCTGAAATACATCGGCAAGCGTATCTTGATGTCGGTCCCGGTGTTGTGGCTCGGGACCAGTATGACGTGGTTCATTATATTCCAGGGACCAGTCGACCCGGCCGCAAACCTTCTGAGCAATCAGGAGCGACTGACCGAAGCCAAGTACGAAGCCGCCAGGGCCCAGCTGGGCCTCGATCGTCCGCCTCTGGAGCACTATGTTGATTGGATGACAAATCTTTTTACTCTGAATCTCGGCCAGACCTGGCTCCTGTATCAGGGGTCTGAGGTCGACGCACTGATTTGGGACTTCCTTCCACGAACCGTCTGGCTCGGCTTCTGGTCAGTCCTGATCGCAGTCTTCGTCGGCGTTCCGCTGGGCTTCTATGCCGGAATGCGCTCGAACACCCTCTCGGATTATCTCGCCTCAATCTCGGGGATCGTGTGGCGAGCGATGCCGAATTTCTGGTTGGCCGTTATCATCCTCTCAGTGCTTGTTAGTACCGAATCCCTGTTCGGATTCGATTGGGACACGTTCCTGATCGATCTCCCCTCCGGTGTAACCGGGAATCCAGGGCTCAGTTATATGGAGGGGGACCCGCTCGCGCTCTTTACTCAGCCGATGGAAACCCTTGCGGCGATCAAGAAAATCTTTCCCGCAGCGATCGTCCTGGGATCGGCATCCATGGGGAACGAGATGCGGATCGGCCGGACGGCAGTGCTCGAAACGCGCAACGAGAAATACGTCGACCTTGCAAGGGCCAAGGGGGTGTCCGATCGGGCTCTCGTCTGGAAACACATCTTCCGAAACGCACTCGTCCCGCTCGTTCCAATCATCACGAGCGAGGCGTTCCTGTTGATCGGCGGGTCGGTACTCGTGGAGTCAGTGTTCGGGATTCAAGGGATGGGATTCCTGTTTTTCACCGCCGCGATTCAGGGTGACCTTCCGTTGGTGGGAACCCTGATGTTCGTGTTCATCCTGCTGTTGCTCGTCATCAACATCTTCCAGGACCTGTTGTACACCCTGATCGACCCGCGAGTGGGATACGAGGAGGCATAAAATGAGTACGATCACAGATGGACGGCCGGGTGAGGCGACGGGGCCGGGAAGCGGCACTTCGGTTCGGGAACGCATCGGGGCGTATCCCCGCCCCGCTGCAGTGTGGGTGAGCGTTTTGGCGGTCTTCGTTCTACTTGAGGTGGGAGCACTACTCCGGTTCGGCTCGACGCTACTGGTAGACGGGTTCGAGGCAGTCCCTGGAATCGGCGTCCCGGCGGCCGTCGCATCCTTCACCGCGATGACCGCCGAGATCCCGACCCTCTTGTCCCGTGACCTAATCCCGAACCAGGGGTACTGGAACGGAACTCGGTACGTGGGGACCTTCTTGGGATTACCGCCCCATCTCGCATGGCTCGTCCGGACGGGGCTGATCTACGCCTATTCGTTTGCTTTCGCGGCTTGGGTGTGGGTCGGTTACGACTGGTATCGGGCGTACTATCGAATGGCGGATTGGACGCCACGTGACGACGTCTTCGACCGCCTCCGCAGTCACAAGTGGGGAATCTTCGGGCTCGTCGTCGTCTTCATGTTCATCATCATGGCGGTGTTCGCTCCGGCACTGGGTCCAACCACCGTCGATCGAAACCTCCAGGACCCGTACAGCTATACGATGCAGTATTGGGATGGTGACGGGGTAAGCGAAATTACGATCGGTGCCGCCAACTTGCGCTCACAATCCCAGGGCACGCCACAGGAGAACGTTGGCCCTTGGGAGTACGACGCGGTTGGGCGGTTTCATCCGTTCGGGACCCTCCCCGGGGGGAAGGACCTCTTCACCTTCCTCGCGCATGGCGCACGGATCTCTCTGGTTATCGGCTTGCTTTCCGTCGGGTTGAGCGCCCTGATCGCGACAGTGTTCGCGCTGGTTTCCGCGTATTACAAAGGTGCCGTCGACCTCGGGTTCGTCCTCGTTTCCGACTCCGTGATGGCGATGCCCCAGTTGCTCCTGCTCATTATGTTGACCGTCGTGTTGGCAGGGACCTGGATCGGGAAGATATACTCCGGGGCATTCGTGCTGGCACTCATTTTCGCCGGGACCGGATGGCCATACCTGTGGCGGTCGCTCCGCGGACCCGCACTTCAAGTTTCCGAGCGGGAGTGGATCGATGCGGCCCGGTCGTTCGGGCAGACCCCCGGGGCAATCATGCGGAAGCACATGTTCCCGTATATCGTGGGGTACCTGCTCATTTACGGGTCGATGACGCTCGGGGGGGCGATTATCGCGATCGCAGGGTTGTCCTTCCTCGGATTGGGCGTGAATCCTCCAACCCCCGAGTGGGGACGAGCAGTCAATGCCGGCCAGGACTACGTAGCAACCTCGTCCTGGCATATCTCACTGATTCCGGGAATCCTGATTACGCTCGTTGTGACTGGGTTCAATGCGCTTGGGGACGGAATCCGTGACGCCATCGATCCCGAGTCGGACAGCGCGGCCGGAGAAGCAGGCGGTCGAGGGGGCGGCGCATGAGTTCCACGGCTGAGACGATCCTCGAGGTCGAGAACCTGCGGACGGTGTTCCACACCGAACGGGAGACGATCCGTGCCGTTGACGGAATCAGTTTCGACATCCGAGCCGGGGAGACAGTCGGGTTAGTTGGGGAGTCAGGGTCCGGAAAATCAGTCACTGCCCGATCGATCCTCGGCTTAATCGACAGTCCCGGACGGATAGAGGAAGGCTCAATCCGGTTCCGGGGTGATGAATTAACCGGCGGAGCCTGGGATCGACACCGCGGCGACATCGCGATCGTGTTTCAGGATCCGATAAATTCCATGAACCCGGTATACACGGTGGGAAATCAGATTCGCGAGGCACTGCGTATCCACCGCGATCTCCGGGGGAAAGAGGCCCGCCAAGAGGCGATTCGGCTGCTCGAGGCTGTCGGGATTCCTGACGCTCCGCGGCGAGTGGGAGAGTATCCACACCAATATAGCGGCGGTATGCGCCAACGGGCCGTCATCGCGATGGCGCTGGCCTGTGATCCGGACCTGCTCGTCTGTGATGAGCCGACAACTGCCCTGGACGTCACGATTCAGGCACAGATTTTGGAACTACTCGAGGACCTTCAGCGGAAGGAGAACCTTTCGATACTGTTCATTACCCACGATATGGGCGTTATCGAGGAGACCTGCGACCGTGTGAACGTCATGTACGCGGGCGAAATCGTCGAGACGGCCCCAGTCCGGGAACTGTTCGAGAACCCGGCGCACCCGTATACTCGAGGACTGCTCGATTCGATCCCGGGCAGGACCGCGAGCGCGGAGCGACTCCCGACGATCGAAGGCGAAGTTCCGACCCCGACGGACCGACCGACGGACTGTCGGTTTCATCCTCGTTGTCCCGAGCGGTTCGAACCCTGCGACAGCGTCCATCCCGAGCAAGTCCCGGTCGGGGACGATCATACGGCTGCCTGCCTACTACACGACGAGCGGTACGACCGTGACGAGTTCGCCACCGAGCCGAGCCCCGATGAAACGGCAGCTGACGGGGGCCGCTTCAGTCCGAAGGGCAACCGTAAGCAGGATGCCGGATCGGGAGAGGACCACCGATGAGCCGGACTGTGAGCGAGCAGAACTTCTCCGAGGGGGAACCATTGCTCGAGGTGCGGGACCTGAAGAAGTATTACGACCAGGGAACAATCTTCGGCGGCAAGCCGGTGAAGGCCGTCGACGGCGTCTCATTCGACATCAACAGTGGTGAGACGCTCGGCCTTGTTGGAGAGTCCGGCTGTGGGAAAACAACCCTAGGGCGGACAATCATTGGACTGGAGACGGCAACGGGCGGAGAGGTCGTCTCGGGCGATCGGACAGTCTCGGACCTTTCCGGTCGGGAGCTTCGAGAGTGGCAACGCGACGCCCAGATGGTATTCCAGGATCCGGACTCGAGTTTGAACGACCGGATGACGGTCGGGGAGATAATCCGAGAGCCACTCGACGCCCACGATTGGAAAACTGCCCAGGACCGTCGTGCCCGCGTCTTCGATCTCATTGGCCGGGTTGGCCTCCAGGAGGAACATTACTACCGGTATCCTCACCAGTTCTCCGGGGGCCAACGCCAACGGATCGGCATCGCCCGTGCGTTGGCGCTCGAACCGGAGTTCATGGTGCTTGACGAACCAGTGTCCGCTCTTGACGTGAGCGTCCAGGCGAGGATCATCAATCTCCTCGAGGACCTCCAGGATGAACTTGGACTCACCTATCTCTTCATCGCCCACGACCTGAGCGTCGTTCGTCATATCGCTGACCGTGTCGCGGTGATGTATCTCGGAAATATCGTCGAACTAGGACCCACTGAGGAACTGTACGCCGACCCGAGTCATCCGTACACGATCTCCCTCCTGTCAGCAATCCCGGGGAGTGGGGTCGGCGGCGCTGCGGACGAGCGTGATCGGATCACGCTTCGTGGAACCCCACCGAATCCACGGGACCCGCCGACCGGGTGTCCGTTCGTCACCCGCTGTCCGGCAAAGGTTCGTCCCGAGGAGTACGAGAACCTTCCCGAGGCCACCTGGGACGCAATCAACGCGCTCGAGACCGTGTTCCGAGAACGAGCCGCTGCGGAGTCGGGCCTTACCGACCAACTCCGAACGGCCCTGGGGCTGGAAACGGCAGAGGATATCGACGATATTGTCCTTGAGTTGTTCGGCACAAACGGCTCGAATTCCGAGGGGAGTCCCGACCTGCCGAGTGATGAGGCCGCCGCGCAAGCGATCCGGGAATCCCTTCAGCATGCCCGGAAGGGTGATGACAGCGGTGCAGCCGAACGGCTGCTCGAAACCTTCGGCGGCGTGTGTAACGAGGAGTTCCCTGAAGCGCACGTCATCAGCGATGAGCGCACGAGTCGGTGTGTTCGTCACGATGACGAGTACGATGACCCCACAGTCGTGATCGATCGACGCCTGGACGCCCGGAGTTCCGACTGATACTGTCACTAAAGTGTTATTTCAGAGGACGCCAACCGGGACATGTTTCTATCGCGATATACGGTTTACGTGTGGCTCACCGGCCGATATTTGTTATTCGATACCGAGTAAATACCTTCAGAAACGCTGGTCCGAGACCCCTCTTGTGGGAATTGAGAGGGGTGCAGAGTCTGACGGGGTGGTTGGAAATCCGACGAGACCCATTGGGTGGGCCAACCCGCCTTGACCCCCAGATTCAGACCACGACTTGGGATCGAGAGCCTGATTATCATTCGTCTCGCCCGGGATCGAAACGGAGACAAGGTGGTGAGACCCGAGGCATGCCCCGGCCTCCGGGTTTGGTTTGAGACCCATCAGGGAGTGGCAAGCTCCGAGGAAACGACAACTGTGACAGGTCCTGTCCTCACAGGAACCACAATAGTAATCCTCACAACCATGATCTACGATGTATTTTACCATATATTCGAGTCTTACCGAGTGATTCCGGCCCATATAACAACATATTTCGATATCTTAGGGCAGTAAGACCCGCTAACGGGTACTTTGATAGGCGTGGGAGCTGTCGGCATGTGTATGGGGAAGGGAGACGATCGAACCGAACAGGTCGAGGTCCGGACCCGCGTGCCGGCCTACCAGAAACAGGAGTGGATCAATGATGCTGAGCAGTTGGACATGTCTCAGACGGAGTTCGTTCGGACGATGGTCCAGGCGGGCCGGCGCGAACTGGGACTCCGTGAGGGGGGCGAGGACGAGCCTGAAGCCCGGTCTATGGACGCTGACCCCGGGGGTGAGCCGGTCAAGGACCGGGTTCTAGCGGCTCTGGATGAGGGACCGTGTGAGTGGGACGACCTAGTTACAGCCGTGACCGCCGATCTCGAAGACCAGTTGGACGCAGCATTGACCGAGCTTCAGTCTGAGGGCAGAGTGTATCACAGTGGTCGGGCAGGGGGGTACGTCCTCGATGAGTAGCGTGGAGGCCAGCGTGGACCCGACAGACCCCATCGAGTACTTCCTCGAAGACCTGGAGTATCACGGGAAGACGGAGCGAACTCGGGAAGAGTATCGTCGCGTCCTCAGGCGATTCGAGTCGTTTCTGGCCGACGAAGGTCGGAACCCACGTGGGCGGCCACTCACGCCGGCGGAAGCCACTCATCGGGACTGTATGGCCTGGATCGCAGTCCTCCGTGAGGAGCTGGCCGAATCGACGATCGCAACGTACGCCGCCTATCTGCATCGGTTTTACGGGTACATGACACAGGTAGGGGCGTTCGAGGCGAACCCCATGACCCTGGTAATGGAGGAACTAGACGCCCGCATCGACCCCGAACCCACGCGGCGGGAACTATCCGTCGGGGATATGTGCCGGTTTGTTCGCCGCGTCACCCACCCGCTGGAGCGAGCTCTCATCGTCACGCTACTGAAAACAGGGGTCCGCGTGGGTGAACTGTGCAATCTCGATCTCAGGGACCTGTCGCTGTCGGTATCCCCGCCGGGATACGAGTTGTCGGGGCGAGCTCAGTTGGATGGACGGCCGGATTCG
This sequence comes from uncultured Candidatus Halobonum sp., assembly GCA_964502585.1. Lineage (GTDB taxonomy): Archaea > Halobacteriota > Halobacteria > Halobacteriales > Haloferacaceae > CAZCXJ01. Next base: position 20,507 of record CAZCXJ010000011.1, on the reverse strand, counting down.
CTGTTCGTCTCACCTGATCCGGCAGCCGGAAGTGTTGTCAACGGCGAAGAGCGGACAGCCTCGAACAAACGCAAGCGCGGCACGGTAATCCCTGTCGATACTGAACTGGAAAGCGTGTTGAATCGGTGGCTCACGGTTCGTCCAGACCCCCTCTCGGACGCGGAGCCGGTATTCGTTAGCACGAAGCGGGGATGGGGAGAACGCGTCACCCCCGCCTCCGTTCAGCGCATCGTCCGGAAACACGCCGAAACAATGGGTTGGTATGAGTCCGGGGCAGGGGCCTCGGAAAACGTTACGCCACACTACTTCCGGCACTTTTTCACGACTCATCTCCGGGACCGGACTGGCGACCGTGGGGTGGTGAAATACCTTCGAGGCGATGTGGCTGACGATGTCATCGATACGTATACGCACAATTGGGGGGACTCCGTGCGCGAGACGTACGAGCGGCACATCTATTCGATTCTGGATTGATTCGGCCGACTTCCGGGCCGTTCACATAACGATACCGACAGTTTGCTACGACCCAGGGCCAACAGATAAACCATATTTCGCTATATCAAAACCGGATCCACCTGTTGCTAGCGAGCACGTCCATTCACAGGGTCAGACCCCCAGACAATCCTGGAATCGTGTAGTCAGCCTGTCTCCCGGACTCGCTGTCTCCGTCGTCCATCGGTATCGAAACCACACCCTGAACGATCCCACTGATCGTCCGGCAGCCGGGCGTCCCGGGCGGATATGCGTTCTCGGATTCGGTTGCGCTTTTGCGTTAAACTGATCAATAACGTCCCCGGCGGTTGTGGGGGGTTGTACTGAAACTTCAACGCGACTGTCCAGCCAAACACGTCGGCATTTGAGTGGCGATCCCATCGGAATACAGAAGTCTCGTATATCAGCTGTCGCGATATCGATCACCGACCCGAACGCTTTAGCCACGAACCCCCGGAAACGTTGCTGGAGGAAGGGGTCATGCGAATCGAGAACAGCTTCATTCCGGTTCAAGGGGTAGGTGAGACCACCGAGCGACGGCTCTGGGAGCAGGGAGTCACACACTGGGAGAAGTTCGACCCGGGCGTGAACGGTGTGGGTGAAACGACCGCCGAGCGGATACAGTCGTTTATCGATATCGCCACCGAGCACCTCAACCGGGAGAACGTTCACTTTTTTCAGGAGGCGTTTCCGACCGGCGAAACCTGGCGACTTTACGAGAACTTTCGTGAGACAGCCTGTTTCTTTGATATCGAGACGACCGGCCTGAGTCATCGCCACGACGACGTAACAACGGTGACGTTCTACCAGGGCGATGAGACCACGACCCTTGTCAGGGGGGACGATCTTACAGAGCGCCGTGTTCGGGACCAGTTCAGGAACGCGGATCTCCTAGTCACGTTCAATGGAAAACAATTCGACGTTCCATTCTTGGAGCGGTCCTTCGGACTTGATGTTACAGCCCCCCATCTGGACCTGATGTACACCTGTCGAAAGGTGGGGCTCACTGGAGGGCTGAAGCCGATCGAAGCGGATCTGGGAATTGACCGTGATGCTCCTGAGCTAACAGGACGAGACGCGGTTCGGTTATGGCGGGAGTACCAGCGAGGCGACGAGAGGGCACTAGAAACCCTGATCAGGTACAACCGGGATGACACGAGGAACCTACAAATTCTGGCAGAGGAGGTGACCTCCCGTCTCCATCAACGCACCTTCCCCGAGTAAATATGACGGGGGGGCATTCGGGGTGACGGTCCCGGTGCGGGCGCCAGGCTTTTGCCCCAGGGCACGCCCAGACCGGTAATGGCCGAAGCCGAAGCGGACCTCGCGGATCCACCTGAAGAAGACGAGGGGGACCGTGACGACACCGTAGCGGAGGTCGAACTCGCGCTCTATCAGGTGTCAGTCCGCGTGAAGGGTCGGTCCGACGACGAACTCGAGGAAGTGGAAGACACCGCCGAACGGCTCATCGATCACCTTGTCGACCGGGCAGAAGCCCTCGAAGACGCCCCCGATGACCGGGGACTAGGATAGTTTAGGCGAACCTAAAGACTCAAGTGCGCCGCCGGAAAGCCGTGGGTATGACCGACGTGGCTATCGGAGACACGGACCGGGGGGAGGAAAGACTGGACCCGGCCTCGGAACATGGTGGAGTGGTTCCAGAGACAAAGGCCGTCGCCGATACCTTCGATTTCACCGACGTCGCGGTCGTGATGGGGGCGTACAACGAAGAGGCCGCAGTCGGGAGTGTTCTCGACGATATTGCGAGGGTTACGAACGGGGCTGCCGATGTCACGATAGTCGACTCGTCGACGGACAGGACCCCGGAGATTGCTAGAAAAAAGGGGGCGTCCGTGATTTCGCAACCACCCCGCGGGTACGGGGAGGCTGTCCGGGAAGCAATACTCGCTCCCGATCGACCCGTGATCGTTACGACGGACTGTGATGCAACCTATCCGATGGAGGCGATTCCGCGGTTGCTGGGTTGGATCAATTGTGGTTACGACGTCGTGAGCGGAGATCGACTGTACCAGGGGGCGGACGCAATGCCGCGAGTCAACAAATGGGGAAACGCAGGGTTCGCGCTTCTGTCCTCGCTACTGGTGGGGCGGCGGCTTCACGACGTCACGACTGGAATGCGGGCGTATCGACGGGAAGTAGTCCGTGACATCGAGTGGACCGAGAACACTGGCCTCTCCGCGGAACTGCTGTTACGGCCCGTTTCCCGAGGCTATCAGGTACGAGAGGAACCGATAGAATACAGGGAGCGGGCGGGAGAGACGACGCTCGATCCGCTCGCAGGGGGCGCAGCGATCGCCAAGTCGATCCTCAAAGTCGGGATCGAAGAGCGAATCCGCTGATTCGGGACCCTCGGCAGGGAGTGCTTTCCGGGAGCGATACCGCCCGCCGGCCGCGCGTACCCGAACCGGGTGACCGACTCGTTTCACGTTCTCTCTCTGGATTTCTTCATTGGTCCACGTCGCTTCACAAGCAAGCACGATGCCGCTGGAATCCGCCCTGAACCCGGCCACTCCGGTCGGTTGATGACTGACCCTTGCATCTGCAAGGTCGAAGCGGACTCACCTTGGCTCGTCGAGTTGTTAGCAATTCCGTCTCCGCTTGAAACGAGCGCGGCGCCGGAGCCCTTGCTGTCGGCAGAGTGAGAGTGTCGTTCCAGAATCCTGACACTCCGCAGGGTTGTGATACGTCTGTTGCGAACACAGTCTCGATACCCCCCCTCCAATGGACCGTTGGATCATCGTGGACTTGCGTCGCGCTGATTGTCGGCCTCGGGTCGAAGGTAACGCGGTTCAAGCCCCATTTCTGGCCGGTCCGAAACGTGGGAGGTCTTTCGATGCCGGCGGAAATCAGATGACATCCCCGAGGCGTCTGGGCTCACCGGACAGGGCCGGATCGGCCTCGACCAACTGCAAAACCTCGTGGTCAGTGACGTCAACGTACTGTTTTCCGGTGGCTTCTTCGATGAGGTCTTTTTCGAGTCGGAACTCGATACCCTCGTACTCAACGTCGACCCCCGTCTCATCGAATGACAGGACAGTCATAGGGGTCTCTAGGGGGGGTGCCAGCTAAAACCTCACCGTCCACAAGTCCCGTCAACAACTCCAGGCGCGTGCGAGCGCTGCAGCCAGGAGGTCGATCCGAGGCCCCTGTGGATGGTTAGTCGTCTGCGGGTTCCTCCTCTGATTCGTCCGACTCGTCCTCGACGTCCTCGAAGTCCGCATCAACGAATTCGTCATCCTCTGGCCCGGCCTCCGGACCCGGCCCCGCAGCGCCCCCAGGACCGCCGGCGGGACCGGCACCGCCGGCCGCGCCAGCGCCGCCCGCAGCGCCGGCCTGGGCGGCCTGTTGCTGATACATTTGCTTCCCGATCTCCTGGAGTTCCTCGGAGAGGGTTTCCGTGGCGTCCTCTATTTCCTCAATCTCGGCCTCGTCGTCCTGAAGGACAGCCTCGACATCGGCGATGGCGTCCTCGACGCTCTCGCGGATGTCGTCGTCGACGGTCTCCTCGTTCTCCTCGAGGAGCGTCTCCGCTCGCTGGATCGCGCTTTCGGCCTCGTTGCGGGCTTCGATCCGTTCCCGGCGCCGGCGGTCCTCTTCAGCGTGCTGTTCGGCTTCTTCCTGCATCCGTTCGATCTCCTCATCGGAGAGGCCGGCCCCGCCTTCGATGGTGATCTCCTCTTGATTACCGCTGCCTTTGTCCTCCGCGGACACGTTGACGATGCCGTTCTCGTCGATCGAGAAGGTGACCTCGATCTGCGGCGTCCCGGCGGGTGCCGGCGGGATGCCGGTAAGCTGGAACTCACCCAACAGCTCGTTCTCTTCTGCAATCTCCCTCTCGCCTTGGAAGACGCGGACCTGGACGGAAGTCTGGTTGTCGGCTGCCGTGGTGAAGATCTTTGACTCCTCAGTGGGAATGGTCGTGTTCTTTTCGATCAACCGTTCGAACAGCCCCCCTTTGACTTCGATCCCCAGCGACAGTGGCGTCACGTCTAGCAGGACGAGGTCATCAACCTCGCCAGAAAGCACGCCGGCTTGGATGGCAGCCCCCAGCGCGACGGCTTCGTCCGGATTGACGTTCTTTTTCGGCTCCTTGCCGGTCATCTCCTCAACCTTGTCTTGGATCATGGGCATCCGGGTGGACCCGCCGACCAAGATGACCTCGTCGATGTCGTCTTTCGTGTAATCAGCGTCGTCGAGAGCCTGTTCCGTCGGGCCGACGGTCCGCTCTACCAAGTCTTCTGTCAGCGACTCGAACGTCGCTCGGGTGATTTCCTGTTCCAGGTGGACGGGACCCGAGTCAGTGGCCGTGATGAACGGGAGGTTGATCGTCGTCTGTTTCCGGGAGGAGAGTTCGATTTTCGCTTCCTCGGCGGCCTCAGTCAGCCGCTGGAGTGCCTGGCGGTCCTCTCGGAGGTCAATGCCATGGTTGTTTTCGAACTCATCGGCGACGTGGTCGATGATCGCCTGGTCCCAGTCGTCACCGCCGAGTTCATTGTCCCCGTTTGTCGCCACGACCTCGTAGACGCCGCCCCCGAGATCGAGGATCGAGACGTCGAACGTCCCACCACCAAGGTCATAGACGAGAACGGTCTGGTCCTGGTCCTCGTCGAGGCCGTACGCCATCGAGGCCGCAGTCGGCTCGTTGACGATCCGGTCGACTTCGAAGCCAGCGATCTCCCCGGCGTCCTTCGTTGCCTGCCGCTGCCGGTCTGAGAAGTACGCCGGAACCGTGATGACCGCTTTCTGGACCTCGTCTCCGAGGTATTCCTCGGCGTCGCGCTTGATCTTCTGAAGGATCATCGCCGAGACCTGTTCGGGGGTGTACTCCTCGTCGTCGATCTCGACGGTGTAATCCTCCTCGCCCATGTGGCGTTTGATCGACTCCACCGTCCGCTCGGGGTTCTGCACGGCCTGGTTTTTCGCCGGCTTGCCCACCAGACGCTCTCCGTCCTCGGTGAACCCGACGACGGACGGGGTAGTCCGGTCTCCCTCACTGTTAACGATGATCTCTGGGTCGCCCCCTTCCATCACCGCAAAGGCGGAGTTAGTCGTTCCAAGGTCGATACCGAGAATCTTCTCGCTTACCATCTTGCTATCACATTCCCTTCTTACTCGGTTAAACGTTACTAGACGTTCGTCTAGATTGATAATGCCATGGAGGGCCCGTCCGCACAAAAGTCGGATCGGATCAAGTAGCGTCGGTGTCTTCGGCGTTGGCCGCCTCTGACGAGTCGGGGTCGGGCGCCCGTTCTGAGTCCGTCCCTCCCGAATCGTCCGACGTCGTCTCCTGATCCTGTTCCGGGCTGGAATCTGACCTCTCCCCTTCGGTGTCGGTCGGGTCTTCGTCGCCCGCATCATCCTCCCCCGCGCTGTCGGAGCGATCATCAGCGACAGGGTCCTCTTCGGTCCCGGTGGCGGGGCCGTCCGAGACGGTTACCTGTGCGGGCTCGATTGTCTGACCGGCCATCTCGTACCCTGGTTTGTAGACCTCAGCGATCGTTTCGGCCGGTCTATCCGAATCGACCCGCATCATTACCTCGTGCCGCTCGGGATCGACCGCATCCCCTGGCGAGGGTTCGATCGGGTCAACGCCCTCCTCGGCCAGCACCCGATCGAACTCCTCAAGCGTGGATTCGACTCCGGGTCGGATGTTTGCGTCAGCATCCTGTTCCAGTGCCCGAACGAGATTGTCTCTGACCTCCGTCAGGCGCTCGACGAAGTCCTCAGTCGCTCGTTCGCGGATCTGCTGCTGTCGTTTCTTCGCCCGTTTCTTGTAGTTCTCGAAATCGGCTTGCTTCCGTTTCAGACGGGATTCGAACTCGTCGACCTCGTCTCGGGCCTCTTCGAGTTCGGTTTCAAGCTTGGAGACCTGACCTCGAGCCTCTTCGAGTTCGGCTTCGAGTTCGGAGACGTGCTCCTCGAGTACGGTTGCTCGCTCTTCGAGCTCCTGGACGTCCCTCCCGAGGTTCTCGTCGTACTCCGCGACTTGGTCGGCGAGAGGAAGCTCCTCGGTAGCCTCCGCCGACTCGTCGGTGCCTCCCGGCTCTACCTCGTCGCCCGCGGCCGCCGAATCCTCGTCGGTGGTCGCCGCACTCGGCCCGTCATCCGAAGGGGTTTCGAACCCTTCGAAGCCCGTCTCGGCAGTTTCAGTGCCATCCCCGACCTGTTCCTCGTCTACAGCGTCTTGCCCGGCGTCGTCGGTCATACGTGGGAAATGACCGGCGCATCGTAAAAGCGTTATAGATGAACTGGTGAGAATTCCCATCTGGAGCCGCGGGCTGGGCCTGAACAGAGTGGGGGATTCGGATATCGAGCCCGTACAGCCTCGGACGGGGCTCACCTACTGGTACATCCGGAGCGGGCGCGCTTGTGTGCTTTTTTCCTGTTGAGCCTGAAGTTGTTCCGCGAGCCGTTCTTTTGCCTCGCGGACCCGTTCGGACTGTTCGACGAGCGTGTCGACGCTGGCGTCGACCCCGACGAGTGGTTCGATGCCGTTCTCGATGAGGATCTTCGCGGCTGCCGGGTCGGGAAATCGCGGATCCGCATCCACTACCAGCCCGACAGCGGTCAAGCCGGTCTCGATCGCATGGTTCAGCAGGGCACCTGTCGGTCCGGAGATGATGCCGGCCTCCGGAGGCGTGTCGACCTCTATCGCGCCCAGCAGTGTCTGGCCGTCCCCCGCCGCGATCCCGTAGAGCGACGGGACTTCCGTCTCGTCCTCACGCGGAACGCCTGAGAGGTATATCGGAGTGACGCCTTCTTCGATGAACCAGTCCTGCACACAGTCAGCGAACTCGGTGGCTGCTTCGGGCGAAACCGGGACGTCGCTTTGGAGAACGAGGATGTCCCGTTCCGGACCGGCGTACAGACGTACGGGTGTTCGGAGGGTACTGTCGTCGCTCTCGTAGGAGGCGAAGGCGGGAAGCGAGTCGCAGTGGACGTTGGCGTAATGAACCATGTCGAACTCCGTAACCAGGTGGTCAGCCGCGATCTTGCCGACCAAGCCAACACCGGGGAACCCTTCGACCAACGTAGGCTCGTTCAGCTCAACCTCGGACCTGACGTCGATGTGTGCCATGTCCGAAAGGGAGAACGCGGGACACCTAAATCCGCAGGCTCGGGCCGAGCCGGGCCGGGTCTGTCACAGCGAGGCCAGCAACTGGAGCCTCCGATCGAGCTGTGACGGGACGGGACGGTCGGCCATGAAGAGACCAGCCTACGTCTGGTTGGAGGCCCCAACCGGCCGAATGACGGCCAGGGGCCGGGGTTCTGGATGGTCAGGTCCGGAACGATTCCCCGCATCCACACTCGCTGACAACGTTCGGGTTGTCGACGTGGAATCCCGCGGCCTGAAGGCCGCTTTCGTAGTCCAGGGTGGAGCCGCCGACGTAATTGAGCGAGGCTGGATCGACGAACACGCGGAGGCCGTGGTGTTCCGTGACTTGGTCGTCTTCCTCCGGATGATGGTCGAACCGCATTCCGTAGGACAGGCCAGCGCAACCGCCCTGTTGAACGAACAGTCGAAGCCCCGCCTCATCGGTGTCCATCCCCTCACTTTTCATGAGCGAGAGCGCTTCCTCGGCGGCCGCCGGGGTGACGACGACGGGTGTCTCCCTTCCGCCGTCCCCGTCGGTCGTCTCGGTACTCATACTCGCCCGTTTCGGTGCGATAGGCAAAACCCTGACGCCCATGGGTTATGATGTATCGGTGTGGGAGCCGTCGTCTAACCGCGTCCGAACGCTTGCGGCGTGTGCCTCAAGACCCTCTGCTTCGGCCAGCGTAGTAATCGTCTTAGACAGGTCTTCCAGCGCGGGGTACGTCAACCGCTGGACCGTCGAGGAGCGAAGGAACGTGTCCACCGAGAGCCCACCGACGAGTCGCGCTTTCCCGTTCGTCGGGAGGACGTGATTCGTTCCCGACGCGTAGTCGCCTGCTGCCACCGGAGTGTAGGGACCGAGAAAGACGCTGCCGGCGTTCGAAATTCGGTCCAGAAGGGCCTCTTCGTCGCTCGCTTGGATCGACAGGTGTTCCGCAGCGTACTCCTGGGTGAACAGCGTCGCTTCCGACATCGACCGGGCCATGAAGACTCCACTAGCCGGGTTGCCGAGCGCTTCCCGAATGGTGTCGCTTCGTTGCCTGTTTGCCAGAGCGGTTCTGAGTTCGTTTTGGATCGACTCCGCCAGGTTACCGTCAGCTGTGACCGCGGCTGCGGCCGCGTTGGGGTCGTGTTCGGCCTGAGCGAGCAGGTCGGCGGCCACGAAGCCCGGGTCCGCAGTCCCGTCCGCAAGGACGAGAATTTCGGAGGGACCGGCCAGAAAGTCGATTTCTACGTCCCCTCGAACCTCTGCCTTGGCTGCCGTCACCCATCGGTTTCCGGGACCCACGATCTTTTGTACGGCGTCGACGGTCTCGGTGCCGTAGGCGAGCGCTCCGACCGCCTGAGCTCCCCCGACAGAATACACTGCGTCCGCGCCAGCTTCGCTGATGGCGGCCAAGGTGACAGGATTCATCTGGTCCGCCGGTGGCGTCGTGACGGCCACGTGTTCGACGCCCGCGACTTTCGCGGGGACGATTCCCATGACCGCGGACGACGGGTAGGCGGCCGCTCCTCCAGGGACGTAAACCCCAACCCTCTCGAGGGGGCGAAATCGACGGCCGAGGGACCGCCCTTCCCCGAACTCGCGAGTCCAATCGCTCGGGCGTTGCTCCTCGTGGAACTCACGGACGTTTTCGATAGATGTGCGCACGGCCGTGAGCACGTCCGGTGGCACCTCGTCAACCGCACGTTCCGCGTCGGCAGTCACGTCAATATTAGCAACTTCCACGTCGTCGAATTCCCGGGACAGATCTCGGAGCGCGACGTCACCCTCCTCTCTGACACGTTTCAAGATGGACTGGGCATCCGCTCGTGCCCCTTCGATACCCGCGTCGCGGTCGAAAACGGCGGTGCGCTCGGTCGGTGACAGATCTGCAATCTCTTTGATCGCGATCGGCGCGTTGGCGTCCTGACTGCCCATGGCCGATTCTGGACGAGCGCGCGAAAAGACGTTCCGATGCGTCGACGGGTGAGTCACGCTCTCGGTGGGGACCGGCGGGGAGGTCTCCGGCGTCGGCACAGGTCAGCTCGGTTCACCCGTGGCTTTCACTCCCTGTCTCTTCAGTGACCTCTCGCCAGTAGAACCAGGGTCCGAGGATCGTATAGCCGAGTGCAAGAAACAGGAGTGCGAATGCGAAAACCTCGCCCGGACGCCCTGTGAGGAGAATAGCGAACGCTTGGACGCCACCCATGACGAGGGCGTCCTGCGGGTGGAGGTCCGGATAGCGGATCGGGGTCACCATCAGGACCGCCATGACTGCGCCCAGTCCGAGGAGTGAAGCCGCATCGACGACTCCGGCGAGAACACCGGCGGCGATGATCGTCGCCGCCAGCGTCGTCTGGACACCGCTGGTGGTTGGTTTGTGTGCCTCCTCATCGGTGTAGACTCCGAGCCGCACGACTGCCAGCGCCACGAACAAAGCGGGGACAAGCAGACTGCCAACGAACAGGACAGGACGGTCGCCGAGAGACCATCGGTCGATCCCCGTCAGGCCAATCAGTACCGCCGGTGCCACCGCAAAGGAGGCGACGTCCGCGAGCGAATCCAGATACGGACCGACGGAGGTTCCACCACGTCGTCTGGCTATCACGCCATCCAACCCATCCGCCATAGCTGCGACGAGAAGGAGTCGTGCCGCAAGCAGCGGGTCCACGGTCACTGCGATCGTTGCCACGGTCCCGAGGGCAGCGTTGCCGACCGTGACGGCGTCCGCGAATCCCAGACGACCGAGGAACGATCGGACCATGCCCGACCGCTCGGCGTGACGCACTTTATTTTTTACATCCGATGGGCATCGGCCATTTCCGCCCCACAGGTAGGGGATGAGCCAGCGAATCGGGGGCCATTTACGCCTCCATACCCCTCATTCAGGTATGCGACGACGGCGATTTCTAGGTCGGATCGGTGCCGCGACAGGGGTGGGACTCCCCGTCGCTGGCTGTCTCGGATTGACCAGCGGTGCTCAGGACTATGATGTCGGGATGACGGCTGAGGCGTTTCGGCCCCGAGAACTTACCGTCGAGGTCGGCGAATCGGTGGTATGGCGGAACACTTCAACGCGCGCCCACACGGTCACGGCGTACGATTCCGGAATTCCAAGTGACGCCGGCTACTTCGCAACCGGCGGGTTCGACTCCGAAACGGCAGCTCGCGAGGGCTGGAGGGAGAACGAAGGAGGACTTACCAGCGGTGAGGAGTACACCCACGCCTTCGAAGTCCCTGGCGAATTCCGTTATTTCTGTATCCCCCACGAACGGGCCGGCATGATCGGGATCGTCCGGGTAGAGGAGTGACATTCTCCCCGCCGTTCCCGGCGGGAGTCGCTCGCTGTTTGATCCTCGACTCTCGCCGACTAGTACCAGAATGATGCTGAGCGCCAAATGGGCAAGCATCGACGGGGTCGGAAGGGATGAGGAAGGCCGTCCTACTCGTCGACCGCGACCTCGTCTTCGTCGACATCGACTGCTGCCTCTTCTTCGGCCGCGACCTCTCTGGGTCGAGCTTCCAGGGAGAGCTTCTGGATTTCGACCCGTCGAAGCGGATAGATAGTCTTCGCCTCGCCGTAAATCGCCGACGAAAGTCGACCTTCGACCGCCGAGTCGACCACGCCTTCGAAATCGCGGTCCGCAGCAGCTTCCTCGACGAGATCCGTCATTACCGCACGGATGGCCTGCTCCTGACTTCGGTCCGCCTTCTTCGTTGTGAACGCGACAGGCTGGACCGTCACCCGGTAATCGTCGGTCGTGCGAACCGTCAAGTTTGCAGCGATCTTCGAGGCTCCCCGCCGAACGAGCGAGCGGAGGTAGTCACGAGTCAATTCGTACTCGATGAACTCCGTGTACGCCGAATCGCTCCCCACGTCAGTGATTTTGAACGTGAGTTTCTTGTTGTTCGCTCCCTGGTCGTCGGTCAGGTCCCCCAGGGTGGTTTCGACGGTCCGGCCGACGACTTGGTCGGGTTCGGCCGCCGTCGTCTCGCCGAGTTCGCTTCTGTCGAACTGTTCGGGTGCTAGGACTGTGTACCATCGTTTCCCCTGTCGCTGTCGTGAGACTGATCGTTCACTCATGATCTCGTGATGTCGTCTGATTCGTTTCGCATGCGCTTGAGTGGTTCGCATCGGACTGGTGGGTCCGATCGGTCCGTACCGCTTCTGTGTCGCACGCCTCTCGGAACGTTTTGGCGGAATCGAGTACGCGGTCGGCGACACCAAGGTTGACGATGTAATCATCCAACGTCGCCTGTAGTCCGCCCGTCGTCGGGCGGACGATTCGAGCCCGAAGTGAATTGTCCTCAACGGTGAGCTCCATCTCGTCAGTGTTATCCGGGGTCACCGCAGCAGCGATCGTCTCCGGAGTCGAATGGTCCGTAACGACAACTGCCTCACGGGTCGTCGGAGGTTGCGCAGGTGATGGGGGCGGGTCGTCGGTCATAGCGCCTCCCGGAACGCGCGGATGAACTCACGGGCGGATCCATCGAAGGTGGCCGTTCCGCCCGAGCGGGCGGGATGGACCGTGCCGTCGGGAGCCGCCGTTTGCAGTGCCTGAGTGACTACGTCCGGAGTGTGATCGCCCACTGCCGCCCCCATCCCGTCGGCGACCGCAAGCACGACGGGTTCTGGCGAACGGAATCCGTGGACGAGTCGCGCGACTGTCGGGAGCGTCGTGTCCGGCCCGCCCCCGTCGACGCGAACCACGAACACGCCGTCGTACCTGGCAGTCGTTGCATCCGAAAGCTGTCGATGGGCCCTCTGGGAATGGGTCCGCCAGGTCGACAGTGCCTTCGATCGGACGTCGGAGGCCCCCATGGCCAGCGCGATGCCGGTTCCGGGATGCTCCCGTGCAAGCACCGCCAGTACGTCGGCGTAGCCTTCAAGCGTTGCGAATGGGCCCTGAGGCGTCAGGTACGGACGGAGCACTCGTTCGACCCGAGTGGCGGCTTCGGACGACGCGTCAGGTCCTGTGACAGTCTCGATTGCGACCGCAGAGGCGAGACGCCGGCCGTCGGAAGAGTCGAGCGCTTGCAGCTCCGTCGCTTCCAGTCCTAGGTTTTCGAGGAACGATCGTGTCGCGTCCGAGTCGCCCGAGAACGGAGTCCTGACGAAACTTGATCCGGCGAGTCCGGTGACCAGGTCTGAGGTTGGGATTCCGATCCCCGAGACCCTCTTCACCGAATCATTAGCCTTCGCCTCATCTAGGATCCGTCCGTCGCCAGGCACCGTTGGTCGAACGTCTGTCCCGACCGCACCGGCTAGTGTGGTGACCGGGCTTGGATCAGCCCCCATCGCTGTCGCGATCGAATGTGCAGCAACGCTTGCGGACGGTGCCGCGTCCCCTGGCAGGACGACATCAGCTCCGTCGCTTTCGCCGGCGTGGCCGATTGCCACCGTCGTCGTCCCACGTCCGGACTGGTCCCAGGCTGTCGTAGCCCGAACCTGGAACGGTACGCCGGCTTGCTGGAGCGCCGTCGCAAGCGTTCCTGCTGCCGCGAGTCCGGCCGCGTCCGGGGTCGCGAGGAGTCGAACGAACGATGCCGCGGACAGCGTGTCCGCTGTAGCAGTGGGCGTCCGGTCGGCGGTACGTGCGGTCGGCATGTGTTCTTGTAATGCGCCGATACCAGGTCAGGTCCCCTCTAGGAGTTCCTTCGCCGCCTGGTAGGTGTAGGTGAACTCCTCGTCGAGTTGGTCGCCCCGGTAGTAATTAACGAGGCGTCGAATCTTTGATTCGGTGTTTTGGAGTGCGCGTTTATTCTGGGCGTCCTGGGGATGCTCTTCCATATGTTCCCGGAGACGCACTGCGCGAGCCATCAGGTTCCGGAGATCCTCCGGCAGATCCGGCGTCGCGTCGTGCTCATCCAGAATCTCAGTGACCTTCTTGCCGGTCGCTAGTTTCACGTCAGGGACTGGCGTCCCCTTGACGCCCTCGTCTCGGAGTTTCATGCCGATCTGTGATGGATCGTGTCCTGCTTCCGCGAGTTCGACGACACGCTCCTCGATCGCATCCGAGTCAACTTCACTCCATTCCGGTGGTTCGTCTGCCGCGGGGTGGTCCGAACCGGACGATCCACGGCGGCGTGTGTGCATTCGTGCCATGATTGGTTGGAACGCACGAACCGATACTCACCCCGCCGGAACCGAGTGCACGGAAGCCATACCTCAGACAGGATGGTTTTCCGTAACCTCGTCGGCGGGGGCACTTCCGCAATCCCAAGCCTCCGAACTGGAGGCGGGTCGGACTTGCGGCCGTGCTGTTCCCACCCATCCGAAGAACGCGTGGTGGCTAAACCGTTACGAATCACGGCAGCCACACAGACCGAGCCTTGGACCGGTCCGCTGGGTGATGAGTCGGATGAATGTGTGTTCACAAAGTGTGGACGGACCCGCGGCTGGGAGATCGGTGAGAACTGTCGAAGGTTTCGAAGGGCTTATGATTCGAAGATGGGTAGCAGGATACGCGGGCTCGTAGATCAGTGGTAGATCACTCCCTTGGCATGGGAGAGGCCCCGGGTTCAAATCCCGGCGAGTCCACTTCCTTTTAGACGGCAAAACGAAAACGAACTGCGCCTGAACCGAAGTATTCAGTCATCGAGGCTGCCAGTTTTGATTCGCAATCGACACATCGGGAAGCACTATGTCCTGAACGAGTTGGACAAGCCAGTACGCCGGGTCTCGCTGGTCTGTTGGCGGGATCGGGATACGATCCGGCGGTACCTCGACCTTGCCCGGCGATTCGTCCACGTTGGTGGGTGTGAGCTGAGCGAACGACAGGACTACCCAGGTCCGCGCGCTCTAAGACGCCATGACTGACCCCCCGCGAACGGGAGCAGTCGCACCGGCACCGTGTTCTCGGGCACCCGGGTGCCAACCCATCTTGGTGATCGCTCGACCGAAGAGGTCCTCCGGGCCATTCATGCTCTCAATGTTTAAATCGGGGAGTTTAGCGTGCCGAAGTACACCTGCCATGCGAGGGCAGACTTGGCCACCAGACTCAGCAGGATGTACGTCCGCTCCCCGAAGAGATAGTCCTCCCAGCGTGACGCCTCAAGATACTGCAGGGCCATGTTCAGTGCGAAGAGGTTGAAAAAGACGAAAATCGAAATGTAGATGTAAATGACGAACTCGGGAAACTGACCCTCGCTGGCCGTCACCGTACCGATGAACGTGACCCCGATGACGATCCAGGGCACGATACCAGCGAGAACGCCCACCCAGTAGGGCGTCCAGTCGGGGTTGTCGGTTAACTCGTTGCGTTGTTCCATCAGAAGTCCGGCGAGGTTCATCACCGCAACAAGTCCGAACAGTCCAACGAGCGTCCCGAGGTCCCAGACGCCAGCGAGCATGGCGATCACGACGATCATCAGCGAGGCGCTCACGGCGTATTCGTACCACCGGTAGGGATTCATTCCCCTGTCGAGATATGTGACGTATTCATCGTACCGAACGGTTGCAATAATGGTGTGTGCGAGCGCAGAAATGAAAAGAAACCCCGCAACGAGCAGTGGAAGATTGATGTCGATGAACGAGACCGTTTCCGGAAAGATCGTCTCAGTTTCGGGATTAAACCCGTATCTGGTGCGTGTAACCGGCCACAGTACCTCCTCGGCAAGGATGACCATCGCTAGCCCCTGTCCAAAGTGAAGGACGGCCATGACGGCGTTCCACAGTCGGAGCCGGGTTCCCCGCGCAGACGTCCGTTGCTCGGACTTCGTCGCCGTCGTGCTCGTCGTTGCCATCGTCGTACCCGGTTTATCACTCACGCACTGATAGGTCTATGTATAATCATTATATTCTGAACGGGACCACGGTATGGGTGGTTTTCCCTTAATCGGCTCTGTCCGTACACTCATCGGAGTTTCAAACAGGATGCCCCCGCTTGGCCGCTCGACGAGTTCAATCAGGACGGGACCACCCCTTCCGGAGTAATGTTATCAAAGTGGGCCAAAACGATAAACGGCGGTGGGAAGCTCTGCGACAAGCGGACTGGTTTAGTGTCCCCTCAAGCGCTCTACATTTAAGTTCAAATTATCAGGCGTAACTTCTCCAGCCGAGTTTTTATTATGCGGCCGCGGATAGACGTTTCCAATGAATGCCGGGTGTGTCGGCGGAGGGGGCGACGCCCGGGCACAATCCGAGGTGATTGGTGTCGTCCTCCTGCTTGCGATCACTATCGCGGGAGCGACGGCGATCGTCGCGTTCGGTGCGACCGCGGTCAATGATACCCAAGAGGCTGCCACGAGCGGAGCGGCCGAGCAGTCGATGGCCAAGTTCGACTCGAAGGCCAGCCTGGTTGCGCATGGACAGTCCGAATCGCAAAAAGTCACTCTTTCGGGAGCGTCGGATGCCACCAGACGAATCGACGAGGACGCGGGATGGATCAACGTGACGGTAGTCAATGAGACAACAGGGAACGTCGAGACGGTAGTGATGAACGTCTCGATGGGCGCAGTGGTCTACGAGGACGGCACGACGAGCATCGCCTATCAGGGCGGGGGAGTCTGGCGAAAAACGGGGTCCGGAAACGCGTCGACGATGATCTCCCCCCCGGAATTCCACTATACTGGACGGACGTTGACGTTGCCGTTGGTGGTGGTTCAAGGATCCGGGACCATCGGTGAGAGGGCGCGCATCACCCAACAAGGCGATATCGAGGCGAAATATCCGAACGAAAGTACGTCACCGGCCCGCCTGAATCCCTTGAATGACGGTCAGCTCAACGTGACTGTAAAAAGCCAGTACTACGAGGCCTGGGGCCGGTTCTTTCAGCAACGGACCGGCGCCGCGTTCGTGACGTACAACCACAGCGCTGAGACGGTGACCGTCGCTCTGAAGGTTCCGAGCAAGGCACCGAACACTGTCAGCGGGAGCATTTTCGCCGGATCTGCCGGTGGTAAGCTCAAACTCTCGGGAAGTGGGTCCAACCCGGCCTTCACCGACAGTTACAATTCGTCCAACGGGGCCTATCCCTCGTCGAAACAGTACAACGGGACGATCATCACAGCCGGCGAGTTCGAAACCTCGGGGAACGCGGAGGTGAACGGGAACGTTCGGACCGGGGCGAACGCGGACCTCGGCGGGGGGGCTGATATCAACGGGACGGTCTACTGGACCACCGGGTTCAGTGCGGCCGGGTCAGCCAGTTACGACGACGAGGAGCAAATCAGCGGAGTCCCCGACACGGAAAACATCGACGGGTTGGTCCAAGACAGGATCAGCACCGTGAATTCGACAAACGACAACGGGGCAACCACGGCCGTCGATGGCAACCGTTTGAACTACACCGGCGGTTCGGTCACCCTGTCGGACGGCGAGTACTACCTTACGAAGGTCGACATGCCGGATGGGAACGAGCTCATCATCGACACCGACGGTAACAACGTGACAATCGTCGTCGATGGGGGCTTTCTTGTCGGGAAGAACACGAACATTACCGTACAAGACGGCGGAACGGTCCGGATATTCATCCAGGACGATATGGACTTCAGTAAAGGAGCCAGGACGGACGTCCCTGGCGACCGGGCGGGGCAACTCTGGTTCTACGGCACGGATGGCGCGACGGTCGATCTGGGGGGTAGCAGCGGAAATCCGATCAACGTGACGGGGGTCCTGTACGTACCGAGCACCGATTCCAACACGGAGGTGTACGTACAGCATGCCGATGTCTACGGCGGAGTCGTGGCGGGGAAAGTCGAGGTCGACTCAGGAGGAGGCATCCATTACGACGAGGCACTCGAGTCTGAGGCAGCACTCGGCGGGCTTGGCGGCTCGGTGCCCCGGGTGACGTACCTCCACGTCTCGGTTACCCGGGTCAACGTCACCTCAACCTGAAAACGGGGTCCGAACTCATCCGGGCCAAGACGATCGTCAGGGGAACTGTCCGTATTGTCTCCTCTGACTCTTGGGTGCCGAACTTTTGGGCCACTCTGCTCACCAAGTGACTACAAGGACATATGTGAAAATATCGTGGAGTACCGTCGTACCGCCGTTATCACGCTCGACATCCCCGAGAGCGCGGATGCAAACATTCGAGAGTCCGTCGAGCAATTCAACTACTGCGCCAACACCGCCAGCGAGCGGAGCTGGCACGGCGACGACCGCTAGCACGTCACCTCGAAGGCCACGGCCGAAGATGCGCTGTACGACCAGCTACGGGAGGACACGGAGCTGACCGCGAACCTTGTCCGGAAAGGGGGATTCGCCAGGCGGTCGAAGCCGTCAAAAGCGGCGTCCAACGTCTCAAAACCCGACCAAGACACGTTGAGTGAGGAGTACAACCGTCCCGCCTCTGCTGAGGCGTAGAACGGGCGTCCACGCGAAAGCCCCACCCTCAACGAGCGAGCGGGGCCGTTTGCCCCCGAGCAAAGTAGGGTGGGGTAGGTTACCTCTGCAGTTCGATTCCCAGGTTCGTTCGCGGGACGTAGAGTGAGTCAGTCTCGAACCTGTAGGTGACTTCCTGGACGCCATCCCCATCATCGTCGGCCGGGTTCCCATCGACGGCCGTGAACCCGCGTGATTCGAAATATCGTTTCCACGCGTCCGCTCTGGGTGATTCGACCGTGACGTCCACCTCTGCTGTGGCACTCGGCCCCGTGGTGAAGTTCCCCCCGAGTCCCTTTGCACGGTTGTTTGCAATCACGAGGACCGTGCCCTGGCCCCCGATATTGGACTGATTGCCAGCCTGTGTTGTCAGGATGAACGGAACGACGGCCTGGTCCTCATCGACCAGCCAGTCGGGCTCCGACAGCATCACCGAACTGTCCCCGTCGCTCCGCATCACGGCTCCGTGGGCGTAGACGATTTTGGTGTCGTCAGTCGTGTACACGATCGGCCGGACCGTTGCGGTGTATGTGTCGTTGTCGGCCGGGTCCGAGGTATTTGTCACGTTGATTCGAATCGTGGTCGAATCGGTAACCGATAGCTGACCGCCGTTGAGTTTGATCTCGGTCGCCCGACTGGGCGCGTCGTTCTTTGTGATGTCCTCCAGGTTGTCGTCGAGGACGGAGAACGCTCGCTCCATGTTGGTCGCCTGCTCCGAGGATTGGGCGTCCTGTAGGCCCGAGAACCCGACCGCGTACACGCCGCCGATGGTGAGCGTTATAAGCGAGAACACGAACACGAACCCCAGCGTGGTACTCTGTGCTCGCGACCGGCGGTCCGCGGATGTCGGTTCAGCGGTATCAACCCAGTAGTCTCGTCCCTGAAGGGAGCAGTCGGTCGGATCCCGGCAGCCATCACTCATGCAGCTCGCACCTCCAGGTTGCCGCCGGAGAGCACGATCTCCAAATTCCCGCCGTTGACCCGGACGGCACTGACGCTCGTTCGAGTCGTATATGTGACCCTCGCAGTCGCGTCGATCGACGTCGTGTTCAGGACGATGCGGTCCGATCCCGGCTGGACCTCGATCGTGTACTGGGATCCGGCGACGGTTTCGGGGAACTGCATCCGGACAGTCACGTTCTCGGCCCCGCTCGCGGCCAGTCGGTCGGCGGCCATGAGCCGGGCCGTCAGCTGTTGACCGATGACGTCGAGTTCATCGCGGGCGGTCTCTTCCTGCCGGTTCTCGACGAACGCGCCCGCGGAGATTAGCAAACCGGACGCGAGCAGGGCCGTGATGGTGAGCGTCAACACGTATGATAGGGTCGTGGATACCCCCCGCTCATCGGAGACTAGCGAGGAGTTTCGTCGATTATCGGGGCCCAGGAAGGAGGTGCGGTCAGTCATCTGGCTCACCCGGGGCGACCCGGATCTGATCCTCGTACTCGAGGGATGGAGACTGGTACGAGACATTTAATACGACCGAGTATACTGCAGGAACGGAGTACGGCGAGTCCGACCCCGGACCACTGTTGAGGGACCCACCAGCCCCATCATTGACCGAACCGGTCCCCGACACGTTCAAAGTCATATTATACGTACCCTTTGCCTCATTACCGTTCTTGTACAGGACATCGTAGGACCCCTCAAGTCCTCTAGCCCAATCCAAACCAGAACAGGATTCCCCATCAAGTGTGCCCCGGGTAAAATCCACCGTCGCATTCGAATCTGCAGTTCTACATATCTCTGTCGCGGAGGATTCGGACGCGTTTTTCGCGGCCACGACAATCTCGTTTGTGGCGGTGTCCTTGTACACGTAGGCGTGCCACTCATCACCGCTTGAATTTTGGAGAACGAGATGATAACTGTCTGAGGGATCCACGCTGGCGAGGCTGATGTCGATCAGTTCGGATTTCTCTACTGTCGTCGTGAAGCCTCGTGTGTCATTGATGTCCGTCGCTACAGTCCAGTTTCTCGACCCGGCTTTGTCGGAGAAGTTCCGGCTCGCGTTCGTTTGCCTAACGAGCGCACCCTCGTGATAGGTGGCATCCGAGGTGTTGATCGTCGTCCCTTTCCCGTCCTCCAGGTTCGAGCGCACGATGCGGCGGTTCAACTCGGCCACGCCCTCGGAACTATTCGCTTTCACGTTGGGGTACGAACTGTACTCGGCGGCGTTCTCCCGGTCAATGATTCCGCCGACACCCTCACGAATCACCTGCCGGTATTCTAGGGCATCATCCTCGCCAACATCGACGTCCCTGCTCGCTAAGTTTTCGGTGAAGATGGCGGTGTTCACCAGTAGCACTAGGACCACGAGTGCGACGGCCAGGGCCAATCCGGTAACGAGAATGAGTTGGCCCCGGCTCTCGCCACTGCCGGCCCGCTGGAAGACGTCCATCAGATCCGCCATACGACGATGCGCACCTCCAAGACGTTGTACAGCGGGCCGTCCGGATCGACGTCCGATGCATAAAAGTTCGACGTGGAGTCGACCGATGTACTCGTACCGGTCAGTTCCGAGTCATCGTAGATCGGGACCAGACGGGACGCGCTCACGGCGTTATCGCTGGGCGATCCCTGAAACACCATCC